>DATNKC010000043.1:0-2370 GCA_035603615.1 Steroidobacteraceae bacterium
CGTCACTCGACCAGATTGCAGCGGTCATCGCAGCCCCTGGCGACGATTGCCGCGAAGGCTCATTGAGAGAGTTGGGTATTCGCAATCTCTTCGTTCAGCCCAAGCACCAAGGAACGGCGTACGAAGTGTTACTCGCGTTGCTGCTGCTTGAAAACCGTATCTCTGCGTCGACGCCGGTGTTATTTCTTCCCGCCGACTGTGTCGTCAGCGATGAAGTCGTGATGACGAACTCTCTTGCGAGCATGGCCGAATGGATCGTCGACGATCCCGAGCCGGTCTATCTGCTGGGTGCCGTGCCGCAAGGCCCGCATGATCAGTTGGGCTACATTGTTCCCTGGCACGATGTCTTGTTAACGCCGATCGGCGTTTACGAATTTGTCGAAAGACCGGACGTGCACCGTGCGCGCAAGCTGATCAGCGCCGGCGGCCTGTGGAATACCTTTATTTTCGGCGGCAGTCTTGCCTCATTGATTCGGCTGTTTCGCCCGAGATTTGACGCCGCCATTGCGGATCTTCGCGCGGCGCTGCGGTCTGACCACATCGCGCTCGCGCTCGTCCGTGCCTACAACAACCTGACGCCCGTCGATTTTTCGCAGGATTTGCTCGCCAGGCAGACCGATAATCTTAAAGTACTGCCATTGTTGCGCTGCGGGTGGTGGCCGCTAAAACCCCCCACGTCGATGCCACTCACTCGACCGGGCGCACCACAAAGAAAGGCCGAGGCAGCCCCCGGCCTTTCAAGCTAACTCAAGCGTCTCTCAGTTCATCCCGCGCCGCCGTGTCCGGATGAGGCCGCATTGACCGTGAGCGTTGCGGTCGCATTGCCTGATCCGTGCCGCGAGCTTACTTCGGCACAAAGTCCTTCGGCTTCTCCGAGCCACTGCCGAATAGAAACTTCTCCATTTCCGCCACCAAGAATGCCCGCGCCTTGGGCTCTATGGGTGTCAGGCGATTCTCGTTGATCAGCATGGTTTGATGCGCGACCCATTGCCCCCAGGCTTCCTTGGAAATGTTGTTATAGATTCTTTTGCCAAGTTCACCTGGGTACGGCAGATAGTCGAGGCCTTCTGCCTCGCGCTTTAGAAGCAAACATTGGATCTTGCGTGCCATAACACCAATCTTAACCTAAGCGGTTCCCGTGCGCAGACGCTCGAACAGGTGCAGGATGGGCTGAGGCAGCCCAACGCGAGGCGGCGCATCGAGTCGATACCAAAGACGATCGTCGCCGTCGAGCACTTCGGTGTTCTGATTGCCTCGCACCAGTAAGGGTTTCAGCCGCAAATCAAAGTGCGTGAAGGCATGATCGATCGGCGCCAGCGTTTGCGATTGGTTTGCCACGCCGAATTCTCTGGCGCACCACGCCAACGCCTCACACTCGGTCGCAAATTGCGGCGGTGACCACAGACCTCCCCAGAGACCCGACATCGGTCGCCGTTCCAGCAACACCGCGCTGGAACCATGGCTGCCGATTTGCGCAATCAACAACGTTGCCTCGCGCGACGGGCGATCACGCCGCAATTTTCGGCCCGGCAATTCCATCTGGCGTCCTTCGAGCGCGGCGACGCAGGCGGTATTCATGGGACAGAGCGTACAGGCCGGTCGAGCGCGAGTGCACACGGTCGCGCCGAGATCCATGATGCCTTGAGTGTATGCAGCCACTTCCCGACGGGGGATACACGCCTCGGCCTGCTGCCACAGAGCCTCCAGAACCGGCTTCGAACTGGGATCTCCCGCAATCCCAAATACGCGCGCCAACACGCGCTTGGCGTTACCGTCGAGAATGGGATGGCGCATCCCGCGCGACAGCGCAAGAATGGCGCCCGCCGTCGAACGGCCGATGCCGGGCAGCGCCATCACGGCTTCTAACGTGTTCGGAAAATCCCCGCCATATTGCGCGGCCAATACTTTCGCGCATGCCTGCAGGTTGCGCGCGCGTGCGTAATAACCCAATCCGGTCCAAAGATGCAGCACCTCATCGAGCGGCGCCGCGGCCAGCGCGTCGATCCCCGGAAATCGCGCCATGAAGCGCGCGTAGTAGGGAATCACGGTCGCCACCTGCGTCTGCTGCAGCATCACCTCAGAGACCCACACCCGATAAGGTGTGGGATTGACTTGCCACGGCAACGTGTGCCGGCCCTGCACGCTGAACCACTCCAGCAGCCGCGGCGCGAATTGTTCACTCTCCCAGCTCATTTTGTGAACAGTCCTTGCAGACCATTCTTTTTTAGAATGTCCTGAAGCTTTTGTTTGAGCTGATCCTTCGCGAGCCCCTCGATGTCCGGCCGCACCGTGGGGTTCGCATAGGTGCCGCTGACTTTAAGCGGGATATCGGTATTTCGGGCCGGTGCGGTCACGATGCTTGCCAGCAGC
>DATNKC010000044.1:0-2446 GCA_035603615.1 Steroidobacteraceae bacterium
TAGAACTAGTGACATTGATGACTCCTGAAAGTTTAACCACCGGCCCCTCTTAGGCCCTATGTGTTCACTTCACCCACTTGGGCGGACCGGTGACACATTCAAAGTCTTTATCGGACCGCGCCGCGGGTTCTTGAGGCGCCACCGGCTATCTTGAGCGGGGTTTTACTTGAGCCAAGTCGCAGATTTCGCCACTTGGAATTTGACAGTGTGAAATACCGAAAACAGGGCGGGATCACCGCTGACGCCCTGTTATCGGCCGCGGAACGCCAAATCGGAGCCCCTTTTTTGGGGCCCTGTTTGCACCTCTTTTTGCGGCCCTTTTTGCGGCCTCTTTTGGAGTACAATTCGCGCCCCGTCCCGCCACCGTCGAAACAGCGTGAAACCCGTCAAACGCAAAAGCCCCAAGGTGGGCTTTGTCAGCCTTGGCTGCCCCAAAGCACTGGTCGATTCCGAGCGCATCCTGACCCGCCTGCGCGCCGAGGGCTATGAGGTGGCGCCGAGCTATGCCGCTGCGGATCTGGTCGTGGTTAACACTTGCGGCTTTATCGATTCCGCGGTGGATGAGTCACTGGAGGCGATCGGCGAAGCCCTGGCCGAGAACGGCAAGGTGATTGTCACCGGATGCCTGGGCGCCCAGCCGCAGAAGATTCTCGATCGGCATCCGCAGGTGCTCAAGATCACCGGCCCGCAACGCTATGAAGAGGTCATCGCGGCGGTGCATCAATATCTCCCGCCGAAACACGAGCCCTTCGTCGATTTGGTCCCGGCGCAGGGCATCAAGCTGACGCCGCGTCACTACGCGTATTTAAAGATCTCCGAGGGCTGCAACCACCGCTGCAGTTTCTGCATCATCCCATCGATGCGCGGCGATCTGGTGAGCCGGCCCATCGGCGAGGTATTGCGTGAAGCCGAAAGGCTGGCGCGCGCCGGCGTCAAGGAAATCCTGGTGATTTCCCAGGACACGAGCGCCTACGGCGTCGACTTGAAATATGCCGCGCAATCCTGGCGCGATGTGCAGCGCCGCGCCCGCTTCTACGACCTGGCTGAAGCGCTCGGCGAATTGGGCGTTTGGATTCGCCTGCACTACGTGTATCCCTATCCGCATGTCGATCAGGTGATCGATCTGATGGCGGAAGGCGCAGTCCTTCCCTATCTGGATATTCCCTTTCAGCACGCCAGCGCCCGCATCTTGAAATTGATGAAGCGTCCGGCCGCGGCTGAAAACACCCTGGAGCGTATCGCCGCTTGGCGCCGCGTGGTGCCCGACATCACCATTCGCAGCACTTTTATCGTGGGATTTCCCGGCGAAACCGACGCCGACTTCGAGGAGCTGCTCGCGTGGCTACGTGTCGCGCAGCTCGATCGGGTCGGTTGCTTCGAGTATTCGCCGGTGGAGGGCGCGGCCGCCAACGCACTCAAAGAACCCCCGGTGCCGCCTGAATTGAAGGCCGAGCGCCGTGGCCGTTTCATGGAACTCGCGGCCGAGATCAGTGCCCGGCGCCTTCAGCAAAAAATCGGCCGTAAAATGCCGGTCTTGATCGATCGCATTGATCGCGACAGCGACGTTGCCATTGCGCGCTCCGCCAGCGATGCGCCGGAAATCGACGGCACCGTGCGCATTGCGGGCGTCAGCAGCGCTCCTGGCATCCTCGTGGGCTCGATGGTCGAGGTGCAGATCACCGCGGCGGGCGATTATGATCTTGAAGCCCGATTGTCCGACCCGATTCATTAATGTAACAATCTTTTTTACTGAGCAGCCCTTTCGGAGACTCCCGTGGAAATTTCTGCTGATAAAGTCGTTCTGATTCACTACACCCTCAAGGATGATGCCGGCGCGGTGATCGACAGTTCCGCCGGCGGGGAACCGCTTGCCTATATTCAGGGGCACGGCAACTTGGTCTCAGGCCTCGAGAAGGCGCTGGAGGGCAAGCCGGACGGCAGCCAGGTCGCGGTCTCAGTGAGCCCCGAGGAAGGCTACGGCAAGCATGAGCCCGAATTGATTCAACGCGTGCCGAAGCGCACGTTGCAGGGTTCCGGCGAAGTCAAGAAAGGCATGCAATTTCAGGCCCGGACCGCAGACGGCATGCGTCTTTTTACCGTCACCGGCGTGATGGGCGACATGGTGACGCTCGACGGCAATCACCCGCTCGCAGACCAGACCTTGCATTTCGACGTGCAGGTCGTGGGCGTACGCGAAGCGACGACGGAAGAGCTGGAGCACGGTCATGTGCACGGCGCCGGCGGCCACCACCATTGATATCTCGGCCCGGTTTCTCGGCCCAGTGCCGAAGAAGGATGCCTACAGGAACTTGAACAGGTTCAGCCCCTGCGTCATCGTGAAGGCCTGCAGCGCCGCGCTCAACGTGGTGTTTTGCTGATCGAGCGTGGTAATCGCGCTGGCGTAATCCAGCCCCTGCAGGTTGGTGATCGATTGCTGCAATTGGGT
>DATNKC010000045.1:0-5606 GCA_035603615.1 Steroidobacteraceae bacterium
CGGTTGGGAGAAAGGATTCACATGGACAACAAGATGGGTTCTCTTGGTTTGGCGGCCCTAGCCGCGTCAGGCATGCTCATGACACAGGCCGCGTGGGGCGTTTTTGACAGCGCTGTGGTGCCGACCGACTCCGATCTCAAGGTCGCCCGAGTGATCCCCGAAGGAGACCAGGTTCCCAGCCCCGTTCGGCAAATTGTGGTGACGTTCGATCGGCCAGTCGTCGCGCTTGGGCTCATGGCCGTGGACGCCGCGCGCTCTCCGGTCACCGTTTCTCCGTCGGTAAACTGCCAATGGCACTGGCTCGACCCACGCTCTCTCGCTTGCGAGCTGAATGCGGCAGAAGCCCTCGCGCCCGCCACTCGCTACAGCGTTGCCGTAGCAGCCGGATTCACGGCCCAGGACGGAGCTAAACTCAAAGACGAGTACCGCTGGGCATTCACGACCGAACGCCCTGCAATCAAGGGATACTCGTTCGCAAGGTGGCGGTCTCCTGGGACGCCCGTGGTCCGATTGATTTTCAATCAACCGGTGACTCACGACACCGTTGAGTCGAATCTGCGCTTCAATAATGAGGCAGGCGTACTGGCAATACCCGATCCGTACGATCGCGAAGTGTTTTACGTGCTTCCGCTGCCAGGCGAACCGGGAGCAGTGCTTATCCCCGGCGGCACGCCTGCGGTCAAGAGCGATGATAGAGTCATGACCAGGAGCAACGCCGCCGGTCAGCGGATCGAGGCGCGACGCGTCTGGCTCGTATCACCGCCGCGAGAATTGCCCGCTGACGCCGAGAGTCGGCTCAATGTCGTACCGGGACTTCGCAGCTACGCGGGACCGTTGCTCGGCGTCGAACGCCGCACCGTGGTGACATTCGACACGTTCCCCGAGTTTCGATTCCTCGGGATTCGGTGCTTGGTCGGGACGATGTCGACACTGATCGCCGCGACCGAAGCCGCCGATGCGCAACCCGCGTGTAATCCCTTGGGCCGGGTCTCGCTCGCATTCTCCGCGCCCGTGATCGCCCCGGAAATCAAAGCTCATCTTGTGCTCAATCCGGATTTGCTCAGTGGCCGCACGGACTACGACCCGTGGGCCAACATCTATCCGATGACTCATTTGAACTCCCCGCATAAACGCGGCACGGAATATACGGTCGATCTGCCTGAACATCTGCGCGCCTTTCAGCCCTATTCGATCGTGAGTCTGAAAGATGTGCGCGACGAATTCGGTCGATCGCTCGGCGGCCCAGTTGCCATGGTGTTTCGGACCGACCATCGACCGCCAAGGCTCAAAGTGACGCACCCCGTCGCGGTGCTCGAGAAGAACGCGCCGACCGCCATGCCGCTGTATGTCACCAACCTCACCGACATCGACATCCATTACCGCAAGCTCACGAGTGCCGGCAATGCCGCGGACCTGAATTTCAACCAACCGGTCGATCCCGCATGGGACATCGCGTACGCGGCTCCCGCAAAGATTCGCGGCTTACTCGATGGACAATCCGGCGTCGTGACCGGAACGCTGCAACCGCATCCGACTCCGCTGCCCGTGCAGGGCTATCGCTACTTCGACGAGGCGGATGTGGACCCGGGCATCGCGAGCGGCCGCGTGGATCGCGATTTCTTCGCCGAGGTGACGCCCTTCCAGGTGCACGTCAAAATGGGTGCTTACAACACCTTGGTCTGGGTCACCTCGCTCGACAAGGGTTCGCCCGTCGCGAATGCGCGGATCCGCATTTACCGCGACAATTATCAAGGACTCACGGCCGGGAAAGCCGTATTGGCGCAAGCCGTGACTGGCCGCGATGGGATCGCATTGCTCCTCGGCCGCAATCTTCTGGAGCACGCGGCGGCGCCTCCCTTGACGCCCACCGATACCTTTATGGTGCGCGTCGATGCAGCCAACGATATGGCGCTGTTGCCGCTCGACGCGCCGTTCACAGTCGATACCTATCGCGCCTCGCGCGGCACTTTTTGGTCAGCCTATGGCGGCGAGCGGGACCACATCCACGCCTGGGGCACGACGGCTCAGGGCGTCTACAAGCTCGGCGACACCGTGCAATACAAGCTGTATCTACGCAATCAAAACAACCTGACCTTGGAACCGGTGACCGCGCGCTCGGGTTATCAATTGGACATCGTCGACCCCACGGGCAAGATCGTGAAAACCGAGTCCGACGTCAGTCTGTCCGAATTCGGTGCTTACGCGGGTTCGTTCCGTGTGCCGTTATCGGGCGCCGTGGGCTGGTACACGTTCAGCCTCAAAGGACCCGCAGGCATTGATCCCTCGAGCGGCATGAAGCAACCCGGCTCCTGGATGCCGATGCGGGTGTTGATCGCCGATTTCACTCCGGCACCCTTCCAAGTGACGAATACCCTGAACGGGCAGTTGTATCAGCCGGGTGATTCCGTTGAGGTGACGACGCAAGCGGCCCTGCACGCCGGCGGACCTTACGCGAACGCGGCCTCACGCGTGACCGCGCGGCTCTTCCCGCAAGCGCTCGACATCACCAATCCGGCCGCCGCCGGTTTCCAGTTCGCGAGTCTCGAGCCGAGCGGCACGTGCTCCTCGCAACGCGGGCCGGATGTGCTGACCGTTCATCAAGCCGATACCGCCACCGATGAGAAGGGCGAATTCGCCACACAATTCACGCTGCCCGACGCCGACATGTTGAGCGCCAAGCTCGAAGTCGAGAGCGCGGTGCGCGATGAACGGGGCAAGTACGTGGCGAATCGAAGCAACGCGGAATTCCGCGGCCGCGACCGCTTCGTCGGATTGCGCAGCGAGCATTGGACGCTCGAGGAGGGCAAGCAGTCCACCGTTCAATACGTCGTGGTCGACAAGAGCGGAAAAATTGCTTCGGGCGTGCCAGTGACCGTTTCCATCAAGGTCGAAGTCGTGAATGCGGCTCGCGTCAAGGGCGCGGGCGCTGCGTTTCTGACGAGCTACGAGCCACGATGGGAGGACGATGGCGCTTGCACCGGCACATCGGGCATAGACCCACAGGCGTGCACGTTCACACCAAGCCGTCCCGGCCTCTATAGCATCACGGCCACGATCAACGATACCCATGGCCGCTCGCACACCACCGAGCTGTGCTTGTGGGTAACCGGCAAGGGCCGCGTGCTTTGGCAAGAACCCGCCGATATGAGCTTGAGCATCGTGCCGGAGAAAGACTCGTACAAGGTGGGCGATCGCGCGCGCTACCTGGTCAAGAATCCGTTTCCAGGCGCCCAGGCGCTCATCACTGTGGAGCGCTTCGGCATCATCAAGCATTGGGTCCAGGCCCTTTCGGGCAATACCCCCGTCGTTGAATTCACGATCGAGCCCGACTTCGTGCCGGGGTTTTATCTGTCGGTCGTGGTCATGTCGCCCCGCGTCGCGCCGGTCCCCGGCGCCACGACGCTCGATAAGGAAGGCATTGATCTCGGTCGCCCTACCTACCGCATTGGGTATCTCAAAGTGCCGGTGGCCGATCCCTACAAGACACTCGAGATCCGCATCAAGAGCGACCATCCGTCGTACAAGCCGCGCGAGACCGTCAAGCTCAGCCTGAGCGCGACTCCTCACGGCGAGCCGTCCTCGAAGCAGCCGATCGAGTATGCGGTCGCGGTTCTGGATGAGGCGGTGTTCGACCTGATCCAAGACGGTAAGAAATACTTCGATCCCTACCGTGGCCTTTATAGCCTCGACAATCTCGATCTCGTGAACTACAGCCTGCTCACGCGGCTCATTGGCTTGCAGAAATTCGAGAAGAAAGGCGCAAACTCGGGCGGCGATGGCGGCGCGGGTTTCGATATGCGCAGCGTCAGCCAATACGTTGCCTATTGGAACCCGTCCGTGGGGGCCGATAAACACGGCGCGGCAGCCGTGTCTTTTCAATTGCCCGACAACCTTACCGGTTGGCGTGTGTTTGCCATCGCCACGACCCCGGGCGATCGCTTGGGCCTGGGAGACTACAAGTTCAAGAGCTCGAAACTCACCGAGCTGCGCCCGGTGCTGCCGAATCAGCTGGCCTCGGGCGACCGTTTCACAGCCGGCTTCAGCGTGCTCAATCGCTCCAACAAGACCCGCACTATCGATGTCGAATTGAAAGCTCTTGGACCGATCGAGGGAACATCGGCGCAGACGCACCAATCCATCACCCTGGCCCCCTTCAAGCGCGAAACGATTTGGCTGCCCGTCACGACGGTAAGCGACGGCACGCTCAAGCTCACAGCCGTCGCTTCGGACACGCTCGACAAGGATGCGCTTGCCCAATCCCTGCCCGTCCATAAGCGCGTGTCGCTCGACGTCGCCGCGAGCTACGGCACGACCCTTGCGCCGGGAGTCGATGAGACGCTGCAGTTCCCCGCCGACATGATGCCGACGGTCGGCGATGTCTCGGTGACATTGGCCCCCAGCGTTATCGGCAATCTCGACGGCGCCATGCGTTACGTCCGCGACTATCCGTATCTATGCTGGGAGCAGCGGCTAACGAAGGCGCTCATGGCGGCAAATTATCTTAAGCTGCGCGGCTATCTCGCTGCAGATCTCGAGTGGCCGGAGGCGAAGTCTTTGCCGCAGACCCTGCTCGATGATGCGTCGAGTTTTCAGGCGCCAAATGGTGGCATGGGATTTTGGACTCCGGATAATGCGCGCGTGAGCCCCTATCTTTCGGCGGCGACCGCGCTCGCCTTCAATCATCTGCGCGCTGCCGGCTACCGCGTGCCGGATGACGTGGAGAAGCGCCTCGACGATTACCTACAGGCCTTGCTGCGCTCGAACACCGCCCCGAGCTTTTACAGCGAAGGCATGGTGTCGAGCGTGCGTGCGGTCGCGCTGCAGGCGCTCGCCGAAAGAAACCGCGTCTCGCTCGCCGATCTGCAGCGCTATGAGAAATATGCACCGCAGATGGACCTGTTTGGGCTGGCTGCCTACCTCGACGCCGCTGTCAAGGTCAAGGGCGCCGACGACTTGGCCCACTCGCTCGCCCAACGAATTCTCGCGCACGCCAATCAGAGCGGCGGTGAGTTTCAGTTCACGGAAAACTGGGACGACGGTTATTACCAGACCTTGAGTACGCCGATGCGCAGCAACTGCGCGATATTGAATTCGCTTCTGCACTACGGGAATACACCGCAGGGCGCCGCCTTCGTCGGTGACGTGCCATTCAAGTTGGTGCGCACGATCACGCAAACGCGGGGCAGCCGCGATCATTGGGAAAATACGCAGGAAAATGTTTTCTGCACATCGGCGCTCACCGAGTATGCCGCGCTCTATGAGAAAGAGACACCCGCGCTTAAGGCCAGCGCGACTCTCGATGGAGTGGCCATCGGGAGCGCTAAATTCAATGAGTTTCGCAATCCGCCCGCTTTCGTCAGCCGGCCGAACGGCGCATCGGATGCGGGGCGCAAGGCCACGCTGCACATCGCTCGTGAGGGTACCGGCCGTCTTTATTACGCCACGCGCCTCTCGTATTCGCTTACCGATCAGGCTGCCAAGGAGACCAATGCCGGCATCGAGGTGCACCGCGAATACAGCGCACAGCGCGACGGCCACTGGCAACTTCTCGGCTCGCCTCTGAGGGTCAAGCGCGGTGAGCTCGTGCGCGTCGATGTTTATCTTTC
>DATNKC010000046.1:0-9879 GCA_035603615.1 Steroidobacteraceae bacterium
ACAACCACGCGTTTCATGCTGGCCATGCTGGTGTCGAAATAGCGCGTGTCGTAGTGCCATTTGCGGTTGCCGAAATCAAGCTCTCCCGTATCCGTGTTTTGGCCAAATTTTGTGACGTTGAGGCGCACCTCCGTCAGGCGATTGAGCGCTATCCACTGTGCCACAGACTTGTCGCGCAGAAAGCCGCTGGTGCGCGCCGTGCCGTTCACCGCCACCATCAGCGCAGTCAGGCCCAGCGCGACGACCACGAGGGCGACGAGCACCTCGACCAGTGTAAAGCCGCGATTTCGCCGCGAATGGGTCAAGTGCGTTTTTCCACTTTGTTCGAGCCTTCGCGTGAAACTTTGCCGAGCGAGTCCCCATCGACCGCTGTTTTGGCTTGCGTGGCGTCGCGCTGCAAGATGAGGCGAAATGGCGTGCCTTCGCCGCTCGCGGCGATCGCAATTTGCGGATTGGGCGGCGCGCCGTTGGACAGGTTCGTATCGATAGGTTTGATGACCACGGTTTGCGAGTCGAGCTGCAACTGGAAGCTGATGCCCTTGGGCAAATCGCGATGCCGAAATTCGCTTTCCTGGTCGAGCTTCATCCACAGATTGCGGCGCGTGTCGTAGACGACGAACCCATAGGCGGCCGGTTCGATCATTAAACCGAAATCGCGGCCCTCCAACAGCGCGCGCTCATGCAGCAGTCCGACCAACCCCTCGATGCGGCGGCTTTCCTCGTCGAGTTGGCCATCCCGTCCGGTTGAAGTGACGGAGAGCACCGTGAGCGAAATGACCACGGTGATGATCAACATCACGATCAAGATTTCTACGAGAGTAAAGCCCTTGCTGCGCATGGCTCGTCAACGCCTTAAGCGAGAGCCTTAATACAGGTCCCAGGCTTATTTCTGGTCGAGCGAATAACTGGCAATGTCTGCGTCCGGACCTTCGCCGCCGGGCTTGCCGTCGCGCCCGTACGAAATGATGTCGTATTCCCGTCCATCAGCCCCAGGGCTCGCGTATAGATAGGGATTACCCCAGGGATCCTTCGGGACCTGCTTCAGGTATCCATTGGCAGGGTAGTTGGTGATGGTCGGATCGACCGGCTGTTTGACCAGGGCCTGCAGTCCTTGTTCGGTCGTCGGGTATTTAAAATTATCGAGACGGTACAAATCCAACGCCGTGCCGATCGAGCGGATATCAGTCTTTGCCGCCGTTATGCGTGCCGTATCGACCTTGCCCAAGATATTTGGCACCACGAGTGCGCCGAGCACTGCCAGAATGACCACGACGACCATGATCTCAATTAAGGTAAAACCGCTTTGGCGATGACGCATAGTGACCTCGAAAATTCCTCGGATAATAGCAAAATAGAGAACGCCGATGCCCCGTAAGGCCGCAAACCGCTTCGCGCCAATCGTCGCGGCACTACAGTGGGATCGCGGCCGGTGGATTTGGTTGCTTCTTATTTTGTTGCTGCTCGGCTGCGTGTTGGGTCTTGGCGACAGTATCAGCGCACTGTTACGCTATGATCGCAGCGCTATTGCGGCGGGAGGCTGGTGGCGGTTGCTTACCGCCCACATCGTGCACCTCGATGCACACCACCTGATCCTCAATGAACTGGGTTTGGTGTTGGTGTGGGCATTGTTTGCCCAGGATTACGCCGCGGAGCAGTGGTGCGCAATCGTCTTGAGCGGTGCGTTGGCGATCAGCTCCGGACTTTGGTGGTTGAGCCCCCACGTCAGCTGGTATGTCGGCGCTTCCGGCGTGCTGCACACGGTCATGGCTGCGGGCACGGCCAATCATCTAGCCACGCGGGCCTGGGATCGGTGGATATTGCTTTTGGGGTTGTGCGCTAAATTGGCGTGGGAGCAATGGGGCGGACATCCGACACCCTTGGTCGTGGTTGACGCGCACTTATATGGGGCGGCCTGTGGATTTGCGGTAGGCGGCGCACTGTCGTGGCGGACCGCTATAATTCACCGGCGGTCAGCTTAAGGACAGAAAAAAACATGTCGCTCGCCTTCGTATTCCCCGGCCAGGCCTCCCAGTCCATCGGCATGATGAGCGCCTTGGCGCGGGTTTCCCCAGTCATTGCGGCCACTTTTGCCGAGGCAAGCGGCGTGCTGGGATACGATCTCTGGCAGCGATGCCAGGAAGGTCCGGCGGAGTTGCTGAATTCCACAGAGTGTACTCAGCCTGCCATGTTGACCGCGGGCATTGCCACCTATCGGTTGTGGCGCGAACGGGGCGGGGCTAAACCTGCAATGATGGCGGGCCACAGTCTCGGGGAGTGGAGCGCACTGGTGGCGGCGGACTATTTGGATTTCAAGAGCGCGGTAGACCTGGTGAAGTACCGGGGCGAGCTCATGCAGGCAGCGGTGCCGAGCGGCCAAGGCGGCATCGCGGCCATATTGGGACTCGAAGATACGGATGTTGAAGCGGCGTGCCAGGAAGCCTCGCAGGGCGAAGTTGTCGAGGCGGTTAATTTCAACGCACCGGGCCAGGTGGTCATTGCGGGTCTCGCGACGGCGGTGGCGCGGGCGATCGAGATCGCCACGGCCAAGGGCGCGCGTCGCGCCATGGCGCTGCCCATGAGCGTTCCTGCCCATAGCTCGCTCATGAAACCGGCCGCCGAAGAGTTGCGGATCAGGCTGGAAGGCACGCCCGTGGCGGAGCGTTCCGAGATCAAGGTCTACGGCGTGGATTGCAAAATCCACGCGAACGCGAATGAAATTCGCGCCGGGTTGGTGAAACAGCTGCCGACGCCGGTGTATTGGGCGGCCACCGTGCGCACCATGATTTCCGCCGGCGCGACGCAAATTATTGAGTGCGGGCCGGGTAAAGTGTTGACGGCACTGAATCGGCGCATAGACAAGAATCGGGATCTTAAAATGCTGGCGCTCGAAGATCCGCAGGCTTTCGATGAGGCGCTGGCGGCGGTGGCATAACCTATGTTGAACGGAGAGATTGCCTTGGTGAGCGGCGCTTCGCGCGGCATCGGCGCGGCCATCGCGGAGCGCCTAGGCCGGGAGGGCGCGCGGGTAATCGGCACGGCGACCACCGCGGAAGGGGCCGCCCGCATCACCGAGAACTTGAGCGAGCGCGGCGGCCGGGGCGCCGTGCTCGACGTGACCAGCCAGGAGTCGATCGATGCGTTGATCTCGGACATCGAGGGCAAGGAGGGCGCGATCGGCATTCTTTGCAACAATGCCGGAATCACCCGCGACGGCCTGTTGCTGCGAATGAAGCAGGACGATTGGGATGCGGTCATGCAAACCAATCTGGCCTCGGTTTTCCGGCTCTCCAAAGCGGTGCTGCGCGGGATGATGAAGGCCCGCAAGGGCCGCATAGTCAGCATTACTTCGGTGGTCGGCCTGACCGGCAATCCCGGCCAGGCCAACTATGCCGCGTCCAAGGCCGGCATCCTCGGTTTCACCAAGTCTCTGGCCCGGGAGGTCGGCTCGCGCGGGATTACGGTCAACGCCATCGCCCCCGGGTTCATCGACACCGACATGACGCGCGCCCTGAACGAGGCGCAGCATGAGGCATTGAATGCCCAGATTCCCTTGGGAAGACTGGGCCAGCCGGCGGATATTGCCGGCGCGGTGGCGTTCTTATGCTCCGCCGATGGAGCCTATATAACCGGCGAGACGCTGCACGTGAACGGCGGCATGTACATGCCGTGAGGGCATTTGGGCCCTCAGTTCCTGAGTTTTGTCAAGGCAGGCGAGGAGTGCCCAATATCAAATATGCCGCCATGGTAGCCGTTGTCGCCGCGTTCACATAAAATACGCGCCCGGTCGATGCCACTGGTCGCGGGGGTTGAAAAATCCGCATGAATAGCAATTCCGAGAGGACACCATAACGATGAGTACTGTTGAGCAGCAGGTTAAAAAGATCGTGGCCGAGCAGTTGGGCGTGAAAGAAGAAGAAGTGACCAATGATGCCTCGTTCGTCGACGACTTGGGGGCCGACTCGCTGGACACGGTGGAACTGGTGATGGCGCTCGAGGAAGAATTCGAGACGGAAATTCCAGATGAAGACGCCGAAAAGATCACCACCGTGCAGCAGGCAATCGACTACATCAATTCGCATAAGGGCAAGGCCTGAAGCCCTGTCGATCCCGCACCGCGTCTCCCTGCTCTAGGGGTTGGTCGTGAGCAAACGGCGCGTCGTCATTACGGGTCTTGGAATCGTCTCGCCGGTCGGCAATGACGTTGCGACTGCTTGGGCCAATATCCTGGCCGGTCGCAGCGGCATCGCACCGATAGAAAGGTTTGACACCACCAATTTTTCGACGCACTTCGGCGGCGAAATTCGCAAGTTGGATTTGGAACCCTACATGTCGCCGAAGGATGCGCGCCGCATGGACGCCTTCATGCAGTACGGCGTGGTGGCGGGCATTCAGGCGATGCGCGATTCCGGATTTCAAGTCACCGAAGCCAATACGCAGCGCGTCGGGATCATGATGGGATCGGGCATGGGAGGCCTGGAGTCCATCGAAGAGGCATACGATAAATACATGGAGACGAACTCTCCGAAAAAAGTATCGCCGTTTTTCATTCCGGCCAGCATCATCAATTTGGTCGGCGGACATTTATCGATCATCTTCAAGATCACCGGCCCGAATCTCGCGGTCGCCACGGCGTGCACCACCTCGACCCATGCGATCGGTCTTGCGATGCGCATGATCCAGTGGGGCGAAGTCGATGCGATGTTGGCGGGCGGTTCGGAGATGGCGACCTGCGTCACTGGCATGAGCGGCTTCGCCCAGGCAAAAGCACTCTCGCAGCGCAATGACGATCCGCAGGCAGCGAGCCGACCCTGGGATAAGGATCGCGACGGCTTCGTCATGGGCGACGGTGCCGGGGCGATGATGCTCGAGGAATACGAACACGCCAAGGCGCGCGGCGCCAGGATCTACGCCGAGGTGGTTGGCTTCGGGATGAGCGGCGATGCCCACCATGTGACCGCGCCGCCGGAAGATGGCGAGGGCGCGCGCAAGGCCATGGCGGGCGCGTTGAGCGACGCGCAGCTGAATCCTGCGCAGGTGCAATACGTCAATGCCCACGCCACCTCGACCGAACTCGGCGATCGCGCCGAAACGCTGGCGATTCGGCGCGCCTTTGGCGTCGCCGCGGATCAGCTCGCGGTCAGCTCGACGAAATCGATGACCGGACACCTGCTGGGTGCAGCCGGCGCGGTCGAGGCGATTTTCTCGGTGCTGGCGTTGTGCGACCAAGTGGTACCGCCCACCATCAATCTCCACCAGCCTGGCGAGGGTTGCGACCTTGACTACGTGCCGAACACGGCGCGGCAAATGGCGCTCGATTACACCCTCTCCAATTCATTTGGGTTCGGTGGCACCAACGGTTCGCTGATTTTCCGCCGGCTTTGAGCCGTATAGCTGTTTCGCTGGTTGTGTTGCTGCTGGCCGCAGCCGCGGCCACGACGCTAGTCTTGAATATCCGCAGTCTCGACACGCCGTTGCGGCTCACGGCGCCGCTGCGCTTCAAGGTGGCGCCGGGAGCGAGTTTTGCGCACATCGCCGGCGATTTGGGCAAGCAGGGCGTCGTCGCCAATCCCAGAATTTGGACTTTGTACGCGCGCTTCAAGGGCTTGGCGCCGGCCGTCAAGGCGGGTGAATACGAAATCCAGCCGGGCACGACGCCGCGCGAACTGCTGACGAAAATGGTGAACGGCCAGGTGCTGCTGCATTCGTTCACGATTGTGGACGGTTGGCGCGTTCAGGACCTGCTCGAGGCATTGCGGCACAATCCGGACATCGCCGCCACCTTGTCGCAGCAAGCCGATTTTCCCGCGCAAGCTGCATTGGTCATGGCGAAACTGGGGAGTCCGGGGATGGATGCCGAAGGACAATTTTTGCCCGAGACCTATCGCTTCATCGGCGGCACCACCGACATCGAATTGTTGCGTCAAGCCCATCTGGCGTTAGTTCACGAACTGGATGCCGCCTGGACAGGTCGGGATCCGGATGGGCCGCTGCGCAGTTCGTATGAGCTTCTGATCATGGCCTCCATTGTCGAGAAAGAAAGTGGCTTGCCGCAAGAACTCCCCAAGATTGCCGGTTTGTATCTGCATCGTCTGAGCATCGGCATGCGGCTGCAGGCCGATCCCACGGTGATCTATGGGCTGGGTCAGCGCTACGATGGGAATATTCACACCGTGGATTTGCAAACCGATGGGCCTTACAACACCTATACGCGCGTGGGGTTGCCGCCGACGCCGATCGCCTTGGCCGGCGCGGCAGTGATCCGCGCCACCGCGCGTCCTGAAAAGACCGACGCCATTTATTTTGTCGCCTCGACGAAGGGCGACGGCAGTCACGTATTCTCAGCGACGCTCGAGCAGCATAATGCAGCCGTGGCAGCGTATGTCGCACACCAGCGCAAGGCGGCGCAGGAGTCCGCACGATGAGCGCGGCGGCGAGGTTCGTGACGTTCGAGGGAATCGAGGGCGTCGGCAAGACCACCCAGGTGGCGCGGGTGTCGAGAGCCTTGGCCTCGCGCGGTGTCGCGCACGTGGTGACGCGGGAACCCGGCGGCACGCCTTTGGCTGAAAACATCCGTCACGTCGTGCTCACGGCGCGCGATGAGACCTTGCCGCCGACCGCGGAGCTGTTGCTGATGTTCGCGGCGCGCGCCGTGCATCTTGCAAATCACATCGAACCTAATCTGCGGGCGGGCCGCTGGGTGATTTGCGACCGATTCACCGACGCGACCTACGCATATCAAGGCGGCGGCCGGCAGTTGAGCGCGGAGCCAATCCGCGAATTGGAAAGCATGGTTCAAGGCGTAAGGCGTCCGGACCTCACCGTCCTGCTGGACGCGCCGGTCGAGGCCGCCTTGGCGCGCGCCGCGGCGCGAAATGCGGGCGCGGCCGCGGATCGTTTCGAACGTGAACGAGGTGAATTTTTCGAGCGGGTCAGGAATGTGTATCTGACTCGGGCGGCGGCCGAACCCAACCGGATCGCGCTCATCGATGCGACGCAATCGGTCGATGAAGTCAGCGCGTGCATTCTCGCAGAGCTCAAGGCGCGCTCATGGATTTCTTGAGTGCCGTCTCGCTGCCTTGGCTCAAAGATCCGCAGCAACGCATGCGCGCGGCGTTCGATGCCGGGCGCTTGCCGCATTCGCTGTTGATTCTGAGCGCGCCGGGCTTGGGCGCGGAGCGGCTGGCGAATTGGATCACTGCGTTGGCGTTGTGCGAGTCGCCGGGCGAGCGGCCTTGCGATGCCTGCGCCTCGTGCCGACTGCTGCGCTCCGACAGTCACCCCGACGTGCATGCCGTACGGCTCGAGGAGGACGCGCAGCAGATCAAGGTCGACCAGGTGCGTGAGCTGATCGATTCTTTGGCGCTCAAGAGCTATCGCGGGGGATATAAGGTTGGCGTCATTGAGGGTGCCGAGGCGCTGAATGCCAACGGCGCCAACGCCTTCTTGAAGACATTGGAGGAACCGGCGGCGCGCACGATGCTCATTTTGATTGCGCGCCCCAACCACCGCTTGCCGGCCACCATTGCCAGCCGCTGTTTGCGCCTCAACTTGAGGCCACCATCGACCGAGACCGCCACCGAATGGCTTAAAGCGAATTCTTCGGCGACTCAGCCGCAGGAAGCGGCGCTGGCGCTGGCCGGCGGCGCACCGCTGTTGGCGATGCAGTTGGATGCCGAGGGCTTGGCTGCTCTCGATGCCGACATGCGCCAGAGCATGGCCGAACTGGCGGAGGGGGCGGTGGATATCACTTTGCTTAGCGAGAGATGGGTGCGATCCAATCCGGGCGTGCGTATCACTTGGCTTGAGAACTGGATCACACAGCGCGTACATGCGGCACTCGGAACCGCGACTTCGCATCAAACTGCGGAACCGGTCCGCTTGCCTGCCGCTTTACTTAAGCCCAAGATAAGAGCCCTATTCGAGCTGCTTGACGCAGCGCGCGACGTCAGGCGTCTCGCATCGACCGGCATGAATCAGCAATTGGCCCTCGAGGCGTTGCTGGTTGGCGGTCGAGTAGCGCTTGGGAAGTGAGTGGCATGGGAATCTAGTAATTGAGAAGTCCAAGTAATAAACCGGGTCTCCTGACGCTTACCATCAAGGACAAGAGCGCGCTGTATCTCGCCTACATGCCCTTCGTCAAGAACGGTGGCTTGTTCATTCCCACCAACAGCAATTATCGGTTGGGCGATGAAGTGTTCATGCTGCTCAATCTCATGGGCGAAGAAGAAAAGTTGCCGGTTGCCGGGCGCGTGATCTGGATGACTCCCAAGGGGGCGCAGGGCAAAAGAACCGCCGGCATCGGCGTTCAATTCAGCGATCAGGATCGCGGCAACACCCAAAAGAAAATCGAGAACTATCTGGCCGGCGCGCTCGGCGGAGACAAGCCCACGCACACCATGTGAGGCTTGAGGAGCCCGGACTCCTTAGTAAAGTGAGCGCCGGTTAGTGAGCGCTGGAGGCAGGAGTCTCCGGAATCACGTAGATGGGCTGCGGCGGCGGCGCCTCCAACCCTCGGTACTGCCGGTGCGGCACGCGGAACAGCACCACCGTCGCGACGATGATCACCAACAGAAAAACAATCAACAGGTAGCGGTGTTCCCACAGAAACGATGGCGCGCGATATTCGAAGCGCGGCTTGAGCGGGTAGCTGTTCGGTCCTCTTTCATCGCCGGGACCGGGCGTCGGGTCAGCCACTACGCGAGCGCGCGGCCTCGCTGGCCGCGAGTCCGCCTTTCAAAACATACGCCTCGAATCCGCGCTCGCTCAAGATATACGCCGCGGCCGAACTGCGCCGGCCGGTGTCGCAGCACACGACGTACTGAGTGTTCTTGTCGAGCGCATTGATCTTCAAGCGGATGAAATACAGCGGGATATTGACCGCATCGTCGATGCGGAAATTCTGAAATTCACTGGGCAGGCGCACGTCCAGCCACTTCCCGCCGCCCGCGACGATCTCCCGCGCCTTTTGCTGGTCGACCCACTGCAGCAGAGGCTCATTGAGCAGCGTCTGAAAGTCATTTTTGCCAAGACGCATCAAGGTACCGTCGGTGGACATGGTTACGGTGGCGTTGCGCTTGGCCTCGGCAATCAAGGCCTCCTCGCCGAAGCTGTCGCCAGGGCCCAATTCCGCGAGCTTGATGCCTTCCTTGTTCAGCGGCGTCTCGCGCGTCACGATGCATTTGCCGGCGACGACCACGTAGAAGAAGTCGCCCTCGGTGCCTTGTTTGATGACGATATCGCCGGCGCGGTAGTTGATGCGCTGCATGCGCATGAAGATGGCTTGGATGTTCGCCGGCGGGATGCGGTGAAACGCCTTGGTCTGCAGCAGCGTCGTCATCCAATCGCCCGTGACATCCATGCCGTCGCCGCGCAGCTCCGCCACTTCGTATTGACCGGTTTGATCCCAGGTCAGGAGCACATCCAGCAGATCGCTGTCGATCATGATGTATTCGATATCCATCCCGGCGCGGGCGGTAAATTTTCGCGGCAAGCCGGGCGCCAGCGCCGCGCGCGCTTCGGCGGTGCCGGACTTGATTACGCCCATGACGCGATCGTCGGCTCTCAGCTCGACCTGCCCATTCACCAGGTAGTAGGTGCGTTTATCGGTGTCGCCTTCCTTGAACAGCACACGGCCGGCGCCCAACTCACGAATGACCGTTTTGCGGGCGAGCGCGTGCAGGTTTTCTGCCTTCAAGCCGTCAAGCGGCGAGAAGGTCTTCAATACACCAAGGTCGACTGGTCGATCGTCCATCGAAAATTTCTTTTGCCTTTAAGGCTCAACCCTATGATTTTGCCTGCGAATGCTACCATACGCGGCGTTGGAGCAGGCCAGCAGTGGTTCACATCGGAAGAGCGTCAATTCACGGCGAACGGGTATCA
>DATNKC010000047.1:0-6711 GCA_035603615.1 Steroidobacteraceae bacterium
TTTTCCGGGAACATGAATAGCATTCCCGTGTGCTCATCCATTTCGCGAATGAACATCATTCCCTGCTCTTCGCGCTTCGGTGTATCGGCCTCCCAGATCTTGAAATTAACCACTTTGCCGGCGCTGGTGCGAATCGCCAGCAAGCTTTGTGGAAACGCCGACAGCGGTTCCGGCGGGGCGCTCTGCGCAAGCGCCGCGCTCGCGGCGATCAACAGACCGGCCGCCAACAAAACGCGCGCCGCAAGAAATTTTGTTCTGAGAATTTGCATCAGATCTTTTCCGTGGTGAAGTTGACGAGTCCGGCGAATTCGAAGGTGCTGACCAGCACATCCCCCTTGCCGCGCACCGCGTGGGCCGGCTGCGTGCAGAAGCCGCGCGCCTCGATGCGATACGCGCCTGTCGCATTCAAAGGCCGTTGGCTCAAGGAATCCACGGTACAGCGGGAGTCGCCGAGGGTGCCGTAGATATGACTGGTGCCTTGAACGATGACGGTCAAGTTCGCTTTGACCTCGTGCGCCGACTGGCCCTGTGTCACGCCGCTCAAACCGAACACCAACAGCAGATTAGGCTTAGCCCCTGCGGCGCGCTGAAAACTCAATCGGACACCCGGCGGTTTGTCGCGGGATTCTCCCTCGCAGCGCGTGCCGCTGTTGGGCCAGTCAAGATTGGCGTCGACCGCGCCGGCCATTTTCGCCCGCAAGTAGCCGTCGCCCGATGCAAGGCATGTGACCGTGGGGGCCTTAACAGGCGCGCCGGACATCGTGCTGGCGCTCAGTGCCGCCGCCGCCCAGGTCCCGCCTAACGTCAAAGCCAATGCCAGTCGCGCGAAAATCGGTATCATTTCCCGCATGTTGCCACGGCTGCTGCGAATTTTCGCCTTGACTGTTTGCTTGGGCGCGTGTTCTCTCATGGCGCCAAAATTCAACCGGCCCAATGTCACGGTGATCAGCATTGAGCTGCGCGGCGGAAATCTCCTGCAGCAGAATTTCGCGGTCAAACTCAACATTCAGAATCCGAACGATCGGCCGCTGCCGGTTCACGGGCTGCACGCGGAACTGAATGTCGGCGGGGAACAGATCGCGAGCGGTGTCAGCGACCGTGCCGTCGTGATTCCCGCCTCGGGTGAATCCGAATTCGACCTGACGATTACCGCCAATCTGGCCCTGGCGTTGCTCAAACTCGCCGACCGGGCCAATCAGCACGCGGACTCGATTGACTACGACCTCACCGGCGCCGCCAGCCTCGACCTGCCGTTCTTAAGAAATCTGCCGTTTCATCAGACCGGTACTCTCAAACTCCCTGTCGGGCAGTAACTTATTGAAATAATGGAATTTTTTAACTAAGACCGCCGATCGTAGACCAGCCGGGTCTGGTAAACTTGATTCTTGAGCCACAGCTGGGTGTTATGCATCAGCTGGGGTGCTAAGCAACGGCTGAGCGCTACGCAACAGCTGGTGTCAAACAAAACCAGGCAAGTAACTGCCGCTGCAAGGGTCTCATGGCCGCCTCGCCTTACGAGCAACTGGAACAAGAGTTTCGCCGCCTGCACGCGTTTCGCGGCGCACTGTCGTTGCTGCGCTGGGACGCAGCGGTGATGATGCCGCGCGGCAGTGCCGATGTCCGAGGCGAGCAATTGGCGGCGCTTGAAACCGAGCACCACGCCTTGCTGACCACGCCTAAAGTGGCGCGGCTGCTCGAGCGAGCGGAGGCGGGAGCCTCGCAGATGGAGGATTGGCCGCTCGCCAATTTGCGCGAGATGCGCCGGCAACGCGACCACGCCATTGCAACCCCGCCATCGCTGATCTCGCGTCTCGCCAAAGCCACCGCGCGCGCCGAGGTTTTTTGGGTCGAGGCCAAGAAGGCCAACGACTTCAAATTGCTCGCGCCGCATCTGGAAGAGGTGGTTCATTTGGTGCGCGATAAGGCGGCGCTGCTCGGCCAAGCACGCGGCTTGGCTCCTTACGACGCCCTGGTCGATGGGTTTACTCCGGGTATTTCGGCGGCAGACATCGATACCATTTTCAAGGCGCTGTCGCGCAAGCTGCCGGGACTCATCAACCAGGCGATCGAGGTTCAGGCGGCGCACGCACCGACGCCGCTGACCGGCAAATTCAGTGCTTCGCGGCAGCGATCGCTGGCCGTCGAGGTGCTCAAGGCATTGGGTTTCCCGTTCGATCGGGGCCGCCTCGATGAGAGCGAGCATCCCTTCACCGAAGGCGTTCCCGGCGACATTCGCGTTACCACCCGATTCGATTCAATCGATCCTTTCTCCGGACTATTGGGCGCCGTGCACGAGACCGGCCACGCGATGTACGACTTAGGATTGCCGCTGAAGTGGCGCGATCAGCCGGTCGGCCGCGATCGCGGCCTGGCGCTCGAAGAGAGCCAATCGCTGCTGTTCGAAATGAATTTGTGCCGCAGCCGCTCCTTTGTGAAGTATCTAAGGCCGCTGCTCGAGAAATATTTGCAAGTCAGCGGGCCAGAATGGGAAGAAGCCAACCTGTATCGATTGCTGATCCGCGTGCGCCGCAGCTGCATCCGCATGGATGCGGATGAGCTGACCTATCCGGTGCACATCATGCTGCGCTACGACTTGGAAAAGAAAATGCTCGAAGGCTCGTTGCCCGTGGCCGACCTGCCGGAAGCCTGGAATGCCAATCTTGAGCAACGCCTGAACATTCGTCCGCCTAATGATGTGGAAGGCTGCCTGCAAGACATTCACTGGGCCGTCGGCCACTTCGGCTACTTTCCCTCGTACGCCCTGGGAGCGGTCATTGCCGGTCAGCTCAACGAGGCCATGCGGGCCGCGCGCCCCGCGCTCGACGAGGAAATCGCCGCCGGCCAATTCGGCGGCGTGATGGAGTGGCTGCGCGACAATGTGCACGGCATCGGCGCGCGCTTGCCGGTGCAGGAACTCATCAAGCAGGCGACCGGTAAACCGCTGACGGCGGCCGCATACTTAAGATACTTGGAAGCCAAGTACTTGGAAGTGCCGTGAGCAATCCAGCGCCCGTGAGCAATACCTGCAAAAAACTGCAGGCGCAACTGCGCGGCTCGGTCGGCAAAGCCATTGCCGATTACGCCATGATTGCGCATGGCGATCATGTGATGGTGTGCCTGTCCGGCGGCAAGGATTCCTACACGTTGCTGGACATGCTCTTGAGCCTCAAGCGCAGCGCGCCCGTGAGCTTCGAGATCACCGCGGTCAATCTCGATCAGAAACAACCGGGCTTTCCGGTCGATGTGCTGCCCAATTATCTGGAAAGTCTCGGCGTGCGCTATCGCATCATCGAGCAGAACACCTATGCGGTGGTCAAACGGGTCATTCCCGAAGGTAAAACGATGTGCGGCCTGTGCTCCAGGCTGCGGCGCGGCGCGCTGTATCGATATGCGGCCGAGAACGGCATCACCAAGATCGCGCTCGGTCACCATCGCGACGACATCGTCGAGACGCTTTTCTTAAACATGTTTTTCGGCGGCAAATTAAAAGCCATGCCGCCGAAATTGCTGAGCGAGGATCGGCGCCACATTGTGATCCGGCCGCTCGCCTACGTGCCGGAAAGACTGATCGCCCGTTATGCGACAGCCCGCGCGTTTCCCATCATCCCTTGCACGCTGTGCGGCTCGCAGCCGAATATGCAGCGTCTGGCCGTGAAGAACATGCTGCATAAGTGGGAGCAGGAATTCCCGGGCCGCATCGAAGCGATTTTCTCCAGCATCTGCAACGTGTCCGGTTCGCAGCTCGCTGACCTCAAGCTGTTCGACTTCGCCGGTCTGGAGGAGCACCGCCGCATCGAGGTGAACGGCCTCGAGGCCAGTTGCGTCCAGGCGATGAGCGACGCGGACGAGGAGCAGTTGGCGGAAGAGCTGGCGATGGGGCTTCCCTAAGATGAGCCTCAAGCGACGGCCTCGAACGCGACCCGTTGCCTGGGAGAGGTTGTCGGACGATCAATTGCTGAGCCTGCGATTCTGCGATCTAAAGTTAAGCATCGCCGGCACGGAGCTGCAGGACGCCATCGAGCGCCTTTACCGCGAATTGTCGATGCGCGGCATGCGCTTTCGCCCGCATTGCTGGTTGGCTCAGGAATGGTTCTCGCCCGATGGCATTCCCGGCATCGCCATCCCTTTCTATCTCGCCCACAGGCGGCTGATCAGACTCGAGCGTCATTTTATGCGCGAAGTGGAGGGCGGCAATCGCAACTGGCTCATGCGCATTCTGCGCCACGAGGCCGGCCACGCCGTTGATTCCGCATACCGTCTGCGCCGGCTCAAGACCTGGCGCGAGGCCTTCGGTCCCGCCTCGCTTCCCTATCCTGACACCTACCGGCCTCGGCCCGGCAGCCGCCGCTTCGTGCAACATCTGGGCGCCTGGTACGCCCAGGCCCATCCCACCGAGGATTTCGCCGAGACCTTCGCGGTCTGGCTCAAGCCGCACTCACCGTGGCGGCGCGAATATATCGGCTGGCCGGCATACGCAAAACTTCAGTACATCGATCGGCTCGCACAAGAAATCGGCGAGCAGAAACCGCTGGTCAACGACCGCAGCACCGTCGAGGATGTGACGCACGAGACCGGCACGCTGCGCGAGCACTATGAGCAGAAACTTGAGCGCTACCGGCTACCGCGCCGTTCGGGCGCCGACGAATTGCTGCTAAAAGTATTTACGACCGTGCCGCGCACCCGCACAACGCCCAAGGCGGCCAGCGTATTGCGCGAGCTGCGCGCAGGCTTGCGTCAGCAGATTCAGCGCTCCGGAGCGTTCAGCGAATACCTGGTGCATCAAGTGTTGCGCCTGATGATCGTGCGCTGCGAGGCGTTGAATCTGTACGTGCGCGGTTCCCGGCGCGAGCTCAAGGGGCAGCTATTGTGGGTCGTGGCGCGATTGGCGGAGTCATACGAAGAACGCAAGTTGCCGCGGGTGGCATTGTGAGGGCAGGGCTGTGAGGGCGGCGCCGTGAAGAAGGTGCGCGCCCTGGTATTGGTGCATTCAACCCTGGTGCCGCCGGAGTCGCTCAAGGGCTCGACCGAAAAGGAAATCGAAGAGTGGCGCACCGAATACGATGTGATCTCGCATCTGAAGAAGGCCGGCCACGAAGTCATGCCCTTGGGATTGAGCGACAGCCTGTCGGAGCTGCGCCGTGCCATCACGGATTGGAAACCGGGCATTGTTTTCAATCTGCTGGAGGAGTTCGACGGCATCGTCACCTACGACCAGCATGTCGTGGCGTTTCTCGAACTCATGCACCAGCCCTACACGGGCTGCAATCCGCGCGGCATGCTGTTGTCGCGCGATAAGGTGCTCTCGAAGCAATTGCTGTCTTATCACCGCGTACCCACGCCGCAATTCATGGTCTTCCCGCGCGGCAAGAAGGCCCGCATTCCGAAGAAGCTGCGCTTCCCGCTGTTCGTGAAATCCTCCACCGAAGATGCCTCGTTGGGCATCGCCCAGGCATCCGTGGTCACCGACCCGAAGCAGCTGACGGAACGTATCGCCTTCATCCACGATCAGACCCATTCTGACGCGTTGGTTGAGGAATACATCGAGGGACGTGAGCTGTACGTGGGGGTGATGGGCAACGATCGGCTCAAGGTGCTGCCGGTGTGGGAAATGACCTTCGGTTCCCTGCCGGAGAATCTGCCCGCCATCGCCACCCGCAAGGTCAAGTGGGATCGCGGCTATCAACAGCGCTACGGCATTACCACTGCGGCCGCTGAAGAATTGCCCGAGGGCACGGTCGCGCGCTTGGAGCAGCTATCGAAGCGTATTTTTCGAGCGCTGCATTTGACCGGCTACGCTCGCATGGACTTTCGCTTGAGAGCCGATGGCGAGCTGTTCGTCCTCGAGGCGAACGCCAACCCGAATATCTCGGCCGCCGAGGATTTCTCCGCCTCTGCGCTCAAAGCCGGCATGCACTACGGCGACTTGCTGCACCGGATCATGCAATTGGGCGAGAATTATCCTGCGGCCTGGCGCGCAGCGGAGCCCTGACGCGCCATGGCGAAAACAGCCCGCACCGCCCCTATGGACGCGTCCAGCGGTTCAGCCATGCCAGCACCGTGTCATACCACTCTATGCTGTCGGCCGGCTTCAACACCCAGTGGTTCTCGCTCGGAAAATACAGCAGTTCGCTCGGTATGCCGCGGCGTTGTAGCGCGGTAAACACCGATAAGCCCTGCGAGTCCGGTACGCGGTAGTCCTGCTGACCGTGAATCACCAGTGTTGGGGTCTTCCATTTGCCGACCAAGTCGATGGGATTGTGCTTGGCGTACGCCGCCGGGTTTTGATACTCGGGACCCGAAAACTCGTGTTCCGGAAACCAGAGCTCCTCCGTGGAGTAATACATGGTGCGATTGTCGAAGATGCCGTCGTGGCTCACCAGGCACTTAAACCCGTCCGGCCACGAACCCAAGATCCAGTTGATCATGAAGCCCCCATAGGAGCCGCCCAGCGCGCACATGCGGTCGGCATCGAGCCATGCATTGGCCTTGAGCGCCGCACTCAAGCCCAGCTTCAGATCCTCGAGCGGTTTGCCGCCCCAGTCGCCGCTGATGGAATCGGTGAATGCCTGGCCGTATCCGGTGGAACCGTGAAAATCCACCATGACCACCGCATAGCCGGCACCGGCAAAGGCCTGCGGGTTCCAGCGCCAGCTCCAGGCATTGCCGAAACTGCCCTGCGGACCGCCGTGAATCAGAAATGCCACCGGATAC
>DATNKC010000048.1:0-4329 GCA_035603615.1 Steroidobacteraceae bacterium
ATCCTCGCGCACGATGACGACGGTCAGGCCCGAAGGGCCAATATTTTTCTGGGCACCCGCATAAATCATGCCGAATTTCGCCACCTCAATCGGGCGCGACAAAATGCTGGATGACATATCCGCCACCAGCGGTACGCCGCCTGTCTCAGGCACGTAGCCAAACTCGACCCCGCTGATCGTTTCATTCGGCGTGTAGTGAACATACGCCGCGCGGCCGCTGAAGCGCAGCTCCTTTTGCGGCGGCACGCGGCTGTAATTGCCGCCGGCATCCGCGGCCACGTGGACCGCGCAGTATCGGGCCGCTTCGGTGATGCCCCGCCGGGACCAGTGACCGGTATTGATATAGTCCACGGTTGAGCCCGGCGGCGAAAGATTCATCGGCACCAGGGAAAACTGCGCCGATGCACCGCCCTGCATGAACAGAATTTTGTAATTGGCCGGAATCGACATCAGCTCCCGCAAATCCGCTTCGGCTTGCTCAGCCACTTCGACAAAATTTTTGCTGCGATGACTGATTTCCATCACGGACATGCCGCTGCCGTCCCAATCGAGCAGCTGATCGCGCGCCTTCTCGAGAACCTCGAGCGGCAACACGGCAGGTCCTGGCGAGAAATTGAAAGCGCGCACGGGGATTTTTACGAGTCGCCGACAGCCGGATCGGTGGGCTCCGTGGGATCGGTGGGCTCGGTGGAATCTGTGGGATCGCCGGGCTCGGCATCGTCGCCCTCGCCCGCGAGTCCCTCGATGCGTTCGAGCCCCGATAGCTGATCGCCCTCTTCCAACCGAATCAAGCGTACGCCCTGGGTGTTGCGTCCGACCACCGAGATGTCCTTCACCGGCGTGCGCACGAGTACGCCATTTTGGCTCATGAGCATGATTTCATCGTCCAGGCTAACCTGCAGCGCGCCAACCATGATCCCGTTGCGGTCGGTGATTTGCAGAGCGATGACACCCTGGCCCCCGCGTCCGTGCTTGGGGAAATCCTCCAGCGGGGTCAGCTTGCCGAAGCCGTTCTGCGATGCCGTGAGAATGAAGCCGTCCTGCGCAACGATCAACGCATTGACTCGCTGCTCCTCGCTCAGCTTCACACCGCGCACGCCGGCCGCCTCCCGGCCCATCGGCCGCACTTCTTCCTCGACGAAACGTATCGCCTTGCCGCCTGTCGTGAACAGCAGGATGTCCTTGGTACCGTCCGTGATGGCCACCCCCACCAGCTTGTCGCCTGGATCAAGCGCCACGGCAATGATGCCGCTGGCGCGCGGCCGCGAGAATAAGGCGAGCGAGGTCTTTTTTACCGTCCCGAGACTTGTCGCCATGAAGACGAACTTGCCCTCTTCGAAATCCTTGATCGACAGCATGGCGCTGATGCGCTCGCCCTCTTGGAGCGGCAACAGATTCACGATGGGCTTGCCGCGCGAGCCACGGCTGGCCTGCGGCAACTGATAGACCTTGAGCCAGTAAAGCTTGCCCCGGTCCGAAAAGCACAGCAGCGTGTCGTGCGTATTGGCCACGAACAGCTTGTCGACGAAATCCTCATCCTTGACGCTGGTGGCGGCTTTGCCGCGGCCGCCGCGGCGCTGCGCCTGATAGTCGGAGACCGGCTGAGCCTTTGCATACCCGCCATGCGACAGCGTCACCACGACATCCTCGGGTGAAATGAGATCTTCGGTGGTGAGATCTTCATGATTGGCCAGGATCTCGGTGCGGCGCTTGTCGCCGAAAGTGTCGCGGATGAACTCCAATTCCTGACGGATCACTTGGAGCAGCCGCTCCGGGCGCGCCAGGATGTCCGCCAGGTCGCGGATTTGCTCCAACAACTCCTGGTATTCGGCAATGATCTTGTCTTGTTCCAGTCCGGTGAGCCGGTTGAGGCGCATCTCGAGAATCGCCTGCGCCTGCGTGTCGGTGAGCCGATAGCCGCCTTCGACGATGCCGAGTGCGGCAATTTCGCCGTCGGGCCGGGTGCTGATGGCCCCCGCCCGCGCCAGCATTTCAGGCACCGCGCCTGATTTCCAGACTCGCGCCAACAGGACGACCTTGGCCTCAGCAGGTGATGGCGAGGCTTTGATCGCCGCGATGATCTCATCGATGTTGGCGAGCGCGATGGCCAAACCCTCCAACACATGTCCGCGTTCGCGCGCCTTGCGCAGCTCGTACACGGTGCGGCGGGTGACCACTTCGCGGCGATGGCGCAGAAACGCATCCAGCATCTCTTTCAGACTGAGCAGGCGCGGCTGGCCGTCGACGAGGGCCACCATGTTGATGCCGAAGACCTGCTCCATCGGGGTCTGCGCATACAGATTATTCAGCAAAATCTCCGGGACTTCGCCGCGCTTCAATTCGATCACGACGCGCATACCGTCCTTGTCGGACTCGTCGCGCAAGCCGTCGGAAGCAATGCCTTCGATCAGTTTGTCGCGCACCAGATCGGCGATGCGCTCAATCAAGCGCGCCTTGTTCACCTGGTAGGGCAGCTCGGTAATGATGATTGCCTGGCGTTCGCCCTTGCCGACATCCTCGAAGTGGGTCCGGGCGCGCAGGTGCAAGCGGCCCCGGCCGGTCTTGTACGCCGAAACAATCTCCATGGCGCCATTGATGAAGCCGGCGGTCGGAAAATCCGGGCCGGGAACAATCTGCATCAACTGGCCCAGCGTGATATCCGGATTTTCGATCAGCGCGATGCACGCCGTGATGATCTCGGTCAAATTGTGCGGCGGGATATTGGTGGCCATGCCCACCGCGATCCCTGAGGAACCATTGATCAGCAGGTTCGGGATACGCGCCGGCAATACCGCCGGTTCGCTCTCGGACTCATCGTAGTTGGGGTTGAAATCGACCGTTTCTTTGTCGATGTCAGCCAGCAATTCGCCGGCCAATCTCGACATGCGCACTTCGGTATAGCGCATTGCGGCCGGCGGATCGCCGTCCACCGAGCCGAAATTCCCCTGCCCGTCGACCAACAAATAGCGCATCGAGAATTCTTGCGCCATTCGCACGATTGCGTCATACACCGACGCATCGCCATGCGGATGATACTTACCGATGACATCGCCGACCACGCGCGCGGATTTCTTGTAGGCCTTATTCCAGTCGTTGCTGAGCTCGCGCATGGCGTACAGCACGCGCCGATGCACCGGCTTTAGCCCATCGCGAACATCGGGCAAAGCGCGGCCGACGATCACGCTCATCGCGTAATCGAGATAGGATTTGCGCATCTCGTCTTCGAGATTTACGGGCAATATTTCGCGTGCGATCTCGGCCATTTGTCGAGAGTCCGGTGAGTTATCGGACTTTATTTAGTGGGTTTAAAGGAGGCAAGACGGGTCTGAAACATGGCGCAATTCTAGCACATATCCTCAGGCGTCTTAAGCCTACCTACGGGAGTCGGCGGCGGCTTTTGCCGATATACTTGCGGCATGCCGATTGCCCCCGCTGATTTACGCATCGAGGTCCGCTGGATCGCCCCGATGACCGCGCGAAACGTGGTCCTCGAGGATCATTCCTTGCTGGTGCGCGACGGACGAATTCTCGATATTTTGCCGAGCGCGGCTGCGGCCGAGCGCTACTCCGCAACGGCGGTGCTGACGCGAAATTCCCATCTTTTGATGCCCGGAATGATCAACGCGCAGTCCGCCGCCGCCACGCTCTTGTCTCGCGGCGCAAATGGCGGGGCGGCGCGACTCGAAGCCACAGCGGATTTCGCCCGCGATGGAACCTTGGCCGCCATCGCCGAAATGCTCAAGTCGGGAATCACCTGTTTCTGCGATCGCGATTACTTCCCGGAAGAAACCGCAAGAACAGCCAATGAACAGGGTATGCGCGCCATGGTCGGCATGCCCGTCACGGATGGCGTCACGCCCTGGGCGAAGGATGCCGCCCAATCATTGACGCGCGCGCTCGAGCTGCGCGATCGGCACAAGGGTGATCCGCTGATTTCAACCGCCTTTGCACCGCTCGCGGCGAACAGCCTGAGTGATGCGACCTTCTCACGTCTCGCGACGCTCGCCGATGAATTGGATGCGGGCATCATGGTTGACCTGCATCAATCGAGCCGCGAAATCGATGCCTGCATCGCGGCACATGGAATGCGGCCGCTTGAACGTCTATGGAACTTAGGATTGCTAACCCCTGCGCTCAATGCCGCGCACATGGTCCATCTCGATTCCGCGGATATGAACCTCATGCAGCGCACCGGGATCTCGGTCACCGTATGCCCGCAAGGGGACCTGATGCCGGGGGCTAGACTGGCTCCGATCGCGGCGTTTTCCGCCGCCGGGGTCCGACTCGGGATCGGCAGCGCAGGCGCCGCGGCCATGGGACACGACATTT
>DATNKC010000049.1:0-2719 GCA_035603615.1 Steroidobacteraceae bacterium
CTCCTATTACGCCCTGGACGACGCCTGGGGGACCTGCGCGCCCCTGCGCGGGGAGGTCAGCGTCGATGTGGCGGTGCTCGGCGGCGGCATCGCCGGCTGCTCCGCGGCCCTGCATTTGGCAAAACGCGGCTACCGGGTGGCGTTGCTCGAGGCTCGGCACATCGGCTATGGCGCTTCAGGCCGCGCCGGCGGTCAGACGATTTTTGGTCTAGCGGTCGGCCAGCAAAAGCTCGAGCGCGAGGTCGGAAGAGAAGACGCACATCGCTTGTTTGACTTGTCGATCGAGGCGTTGGATCTGACTCAATCCCTGATCCGCGACTATTCCATCGATTGCGACTACCGCCCCAATCATGTGCACGTCGCGGTGAAACCGCGCCACGTGGACGAACTTGGGTTATGGGCCCGGGAACTGCACGAAGAGTACCGCTATGCATCGGTGCGGGTGCTGAACCGCGACGAACTGCAGGAGCATGTGCGCAGCGAGCGCTATTTGGGCGGACTGCTCGACTCGCGCAGCGGCCACCTGCAACCACTGAAATACACGAGAGGGTTGGCACGCGCCGCCATGACCGCGGGCGCGGTCCTGCACGAAAATTCCGAAGTCTTACGCTACGAAAATGGCCGCGAGGTGCGCGTGCATACGGCGCAAGGCTCAGTACGCTGCGCGCACCTTGTCTTATGCGGCAATGCCTATATCGGTGCCGTGGCCCCGTCGCTGGCGCGGCGCATTCTCGGCGTTGGCACCTACATCATTGCAACCGAACCGTTGGGCGAAGCGCGTGCGCGCAGTCTGCTGCCGAGTAATGCGGCTGTCGCCGACATCAATTGGATTCTGGACTACTTCCGGCGCTCGCAGGATCACCGCCTGCTGTTCGGCGGCCGTGTCAGCTACAGCTCGGTGCAGCCGCCGCGCCTGGCGGAATCCATGCGCAAGCGCATGCTGCGTGTTTTTCCCTCGCTGTCGGACGTCAAAGTCGCGAACGCCTGGGGCGGGTATCTCGACATCACCATGAGCCGCGCGCCGGATTTCGGACGGCTGGCGCCGAACGTTTACTACCTTCAGGGATTCTCCGGACACGGCGTGGCGCTCGCGGGATTGGCCGGCGGACTCGCCGCCGAAGCCATCGCAGGCACGGCCGAACGGTTCGACGTATTTTCGCGCATACCGCATCGGGATTTCCCCGGCGGCCCGTTGCTGCGCCGACCGTCGCTGATGCTGGCGATGCTGTACTACCGACTGCGGGACCTACTGTAAGCGGCGCCGATCTGACGTTAGGGCAGACGCAACGCGTTCGGCAGTCTGCTATTTCAACTCCGCTTTTTCGCCGAAGCTGGCCGTAAGTTTCTGGCCCGTGTCGACCAGCGTGACGGCGCTCAAGCCGCCGCCGTGCGAGCCGTCGCGCAGCGGATAGAATTCCACCGCGACCCGGTCGCCCGGCTTGACGGAATTGCGGGTCCAGCCACCGCGGGTCAGCACGCCGGGACTCGTGGTCTCGAAGCTCCACTCCTGCGGCTCGCCGCCGCCCTCCGGCTGCACCAGCACCCAAACGACGCAATGAGGATTGGTCCACTGAAAGCCCTTGACGTTGCCTTTCAGGGTCAAGAGCTTGGTTCGGTCATACACCGCGAAAGAGTGATGCGCAAACACGGGAACCGCAGCCATGAGAACCGCCAAAGCGACCGCGCCAAGCGTTAACTTCATTCGGAATAAATTCATTTTTACCTGCATCACTTCGAATCGGAGCCTACGGGAACACCGTTGTGGAATTTGATGGGCACAAAGATCGAATTACCGTCCTTGTCGAGACCCTCGTTATAGCTGCCCTGTTCACAGACACCTTCCACGATGTCGTATTTCTGCGATCGCTGCCGTAGGTATTTGCGCGTGGTTTTCCATGTTTTGGACAGCAGCTTGTTCGCCGTGATTTCCAAATCATCCGCGAGGGTCTCGGCATCCAACAAATGAATACGCTCGACGATGTGCATGTCGCCATCGTTGGGCACACCCACCGCTTCGTTGACGGCGAGATAGACCTCCGGCAACAGCGCGATCGTATCCACCACCAGCGTTTGCCCCTCCCAATGTCCGATTGAATGACCATGAAAGCTGGGATCGGGGTCATCGGGATGCGGCCGGCCGTCGGTGTAAATCCGGCGCAGGCGATTGCCGTCGCCCTCGCCGAGCAAGGTCACCCTGCCCGGCGTGACCAGCAGCTCAAATGCGTTGTGCGTAATGAGCATGTAGCTCGGCATCCCGGTCGGAAAGCAGTGATCGATGACCGGGAAAGGCCGCCCGGCCTTTTCTTCGGCGTACATATGCTCGATTTGTTTGGCGATCTGCGCATTCCACGGCGGCGGATTGCTGCGCTCCTGAGCCACTTGGTCGCTGACGACCGGCGTCCAAACGCCGCTGAAGTCCGGCAGCTTGGCGAGCGCCTGCCAATCGCGCAGCGTGGCAGGCGGATTGATCGGGTCCTTGGCAGCCGGTTCGGCCGCATCGGAGGATGGCAGCGTACTAGCGGCGAACGCGGCGAGAATCATCGCCGCAACGGCGCGTCTGATGGGGATATTCATGCAGCGAAAGATTACCCTATTTGAATTGCACAACGAAGCACTTATGAATCCGCGCGTGCCGCTCAAAGTCCTTCGGCACGGTCGCGGCGCTGATGTCCTCGATCGCCAGATCCTCGAGCCCTCCCTCGTCCAACTTGAAGCGGGT
>DATNKC010000050.1:0-4427 GCA_035603615.1 Steroidobacteraceae bacterium
ACTCCGCCAGGGCCAATAAGGTCTCCAAATGCCGGATTTCGAGGGCGCTGGACGACATGAGCCTAATTCATTCCGAGTATTAAAATAATGAACTTGAGTCAAATCGTAGGCTCTTGCATGCTTAATGTCGAGTTAGTCCAATTTAGGTCGTCACGTGCCCGATCCAGCAGTTTCGTTTGAGTTTTTCCCTCCCGGGGATGAAGCCATGGCCCAGCAGCTGTGGCAGTCCGTCCAACGACTGGCTCCGCTGCGGCCGAGTTTTGTGTCGGTGACCTATGGCGCGGACGGATCGACCCGGACCCGCACTCACGAATTCGTGCAGCGCGTGCTCCTGGAAACCGATCTTCGGGTGGCGCCGCATTTGACCTGCGTCGGCGCCGCGCGCGAGGAGGTGTTGAACATCGCACACACCTATTGGCAACTCGGCGTGCGTCACTTGGTGGCCCTGCGTGGCGATGCGCCAGCGGCCAATCTGTCCCCGGAGGGACGCTACCTGCCTCACCCAGCCGGATTCGCCTATGCCTCGGATTTGGTACGGGGCTTGCGCGAAACAGGCGATTTTGAAGTCTCGGTGGCAGCTTATCCGGAAGGCCACCCGGAATCCGGCGGCGTCGAAGCCGACCTGGAGAATCTGCGGCGCAAGGTTGATGCGGGCGCCCACCGCGCCATCACGCAGTTCTTCTTCGAGACCGATTTTTTCCTGCGCTACCGGGACCGTTGCGCCGCGGCCGGGATCAAGGTCAGCATCGTCCCCGGGATCCTGCCCATCACGCGCTTCCCGCAATTGCTGCGCTTCGCCGGGCGTTGCGGCGCATCGGTGCCGGACTGGTTGCGCAGCCGCTTCGACGGCTTGGATGAGGACCCCGAGACCCGGCGCATGATCGCCGCGAATGTGGCCATCGAGCAGGTGCAGCGGCTGCGCCAGCACGGCGTCGATGAGTTTCACTTCTATACCTTGAACCGGGCCGAATTGGCCTATGCGATTTGCCATGCCTTGGGCATCAGGCCGCGCATCAACGAAGCGCGGGTGGCCTGATGCCTCACAACAGGTCCGCAACCGACGCCTTCACCGCGTTGCTCAAGCAGCGGGTGGTGATATTCGACGGCGCCATGGGCACGATGATCCAGCGTCATCGCTGCAGCGAAGCGCAGTTTCGCGGCGAGCGCTTCAAGGACTGGCGCAGTGATCTGCGCGGCAACAACGATTTGCTGAGCCTCACGCAGCCGGCCATCATCGAAGGAATTCATCGCGCCTACTTCGATGCGGGCGCCGATGTCATTTCCACCAACACCTTTAATTCCACCTCCGTCTCGCAGGCCGACTACGGCCTGCAGGCACTGGTTGGCGAGCTGAATCTGGAATCGGCGCGCCTCGCGCGCAAGGTCGCGGACGAGTGCAGCGCCGCGAGCGGCGTGCAGCGCTTCGTTGCAGGCGCCTTGGGCCCGACCAGCCGCACCGCATCGCTGTCGCCCGACGTGAATGATCCCGGGTTTCGGAATATCAGCTTCGATGAACTGGTCACGGCGTATTGCGAGGTCACACGCGCACTGATGGCAGGCGGCGTGGACATGATTTTGATCGAAACCGTATTCGACACGTTAAACGCCAAGGCCGCGCTGTTCGCGGTGCGCCAGGTGTTCGACGAAGTGGGCGAGGAGTTGCCCATCATCGTCTCCGGCACGATTACCGATGCGTCGGGGCGCACCTTGTCGGGCCAGACCACGGAGGCGTTTTGGAATTCCATCCGTCACGCCAGGCCGCTGGTGGTGGGGTTGAATTGCGCGCTTGGCGGCAAGCAGCTGCGGCCCTATATCGAAGAACTGTCACGCATCGCCGACATCTACGTCTGCGCCTATCCGAATGCCGGATTGCCCAATGCATTCGGCGAGTATGACGAGACTCCTACGCAAACCGCCGAGACGTTGCGCGACTTCGCCGCCAGCGGCTTCGTCAATATGGTCGGTGGCTGCTGCGGCACGACACCGGAGCACATTCAGGCCATCAAACGTGCGGTTGACGGTCTCGAGCCGCGCGTCCTTCCCCACATCGAATCGGCCTGCCGCTTGAGCGGCTTGGAGCCCCTGACCATCGATGCCAGCAGCTTGTTCGTCAATGTGGGCGAGCGCACCAACGTCACCGGCTCGGCGAAGTTTCGCAAGTTGATCGAAGCGGGCGATTACGCCGCCGCGGTCGATGTGGCGCGCCAGCAGGTGGCCAATGGCGCGCAAATCATCGACGTGAACATGGATGAGGGCATGCTGGACTCGCAGGCGGCGATGGTGAAATTCCTGAGCCTGATCGCGGGCGAGCCGGATATCGCGCGCGTGCCCATCATGATCGACTCGTCGAAATGGTCGGTGATCGAAGCGGGCTTGAAATGCGTCCAGGGCAAGGGCATCGTCAATTCCATCAGCTTGAAGGAAGGCGAGGAAGCGTTCCTGACGCACGCACGGCTGTGTTTGCGCTACGGCGCCGCGGTGGTGGTGATGGCCTTCGATGAGAAGGGCCAGGCGGACACCATCGAACGCAAAGTGACCATTTGCGAGCGCGCCTACCGAATTTTGACCGAGCAGATCCACTTTCCGGCCGAGGATATTATTTTCGATCCGAATATCTTCGCCGTGGCCACGGGCATCGAAGAGCACAACCGCTACAGCCTGGACTTCATCGAGGCGGTCGCGGCCATCAAGGAACGCATGCCCGCGGCGCATACCAGCGGCGGCGTCAGCAACGTGTCGTTTTCGTTTCGCGGCAACGATCGCGTTCGCGAAGCCATGCACTCGGTCTTTTTGTACCACGCCATCCGCGCCGGGCTCACCATGGGCATCGTCAATGCCGGTCAGCTTGCCATTTACGAAGACATCGATGCGGAGCTGCGCGAGCGCGTGGAAGATGTGATCCTGGCGCGCCGCGAGGACGCCACGGAGCGGCTCTTGGAGATCGCCGAGCGCTACAAGGGCGGCGGCAGCGCACAGCGGCGCGGCGATGATCTGGAATGGCGCAAGCTGCCCGTCGCGGAGCGATTGCAGCACGCGTTGATCAAAGGGCTGGACGAATTTGTGTTCGCCGACACGGAAGAGGCGCGCCTGCAGACGAAGCGCCCGCTCGATGTCATCGAAGGTCCCTTGATGGACGGCATGAACGTGGTCGGCGATCTATTTGGCGCGGGCAAGATGTTCCTGCCGCAAGTGGTGAAATCGGCGCGCGTGATGAAAAAAGCGGTCTCCGTGCTGATTCCCTACATCGAGAAGGAAAAATCCGGCGCCAGCCGCTCCAACGGCAAAGTCGTCATCGCCACCGTGAAGGGCGACGTGCACGACATCGGCAAGAACATCGTCGGTGTGGTGCTGCAATGTAATAACTTTGAAGTCGTCGATCTGGGCGTCATGGTGTCCTGCGAGAAAATCCTCGAGGCCGCGACGCGGGAAGGCGCGAATCTCATCGGGCTGTCGGGACTCATCACGCCCTCGCTGGATGAAATGGTGCATGTCGCCAAGGAAATGCAGCGCCTGGGATACAAGCAGCCGCTGCTCATCGGCGGGGCGACCACGTCGCCGGCGCACACGGCGGTGAAAATCGACCCGCAATACGCGGGAGCCGTGGTGTACGTCAAGGATGCGTCGCGCTCGGTCGGCGTGTGCCAGCAACTGGTGACGCAAAGCTCGAGCGAGGCCTATGTCGCGACCATCAAAGCGGACAATGAGCGCCGGCGCGAGCAGCATCGCAACAAGGGCGCCAAAGCACCGCAGTTGTCGCTGTCCCAGGCCCGCGCCAAGAAATTCAAGATCGATTGGAGCGCCTATTCGCCGCCGGTGCCGACATTCCTCGGTCTCAGAACTTTCGATGACTATCCATTGCAGGAACTGGTGGCGTACATCGACTGGATGCCGTTTTTCAATGCTTGGGAGTTTGCCGGCAAATTTCCGGATATTTTGCAAGACAAGGTTGTGGGCGAGGCGGCGAGCAACTTGTATGCGGATGCCACGCGCATGCTGAACACATTGATCGCCGAAAAATGGCTCAAAGCTCGCGCGGTGGTCGGCTTCTTCCCGGCCAACAGCGTGGGCGATGATGACATCCATGTGTACACCGACGAGGGCCGGCAGGCTGTCGAACTGCGGTTGCACAATCTGCGTCAACAAAAATCCAAGCCGCAGGATCAAGCCCAGCTGTGCTTGAGCGACTTCATCGCGCCGGCGCAGAGCGGCCGCGCCGACTACATCGGCGCTTTCGCGGTGACCGCAGGGATCGGGATCGACGAACATGTCGCGCGCTTCGAAGCGCAGCATGACGACTACAGCAGCATCATGCTCAAGGCGCTCGCGGATCGTTTGGCGGAGGCGCTGGCGGAAAGGCTGCACGAGCGGGTGCGGCGAGAATTGTGGGCCTACGCGCCGAATGAGCACTTGCACAATACCGGATTGAT
>DATNKC010000051.1:0-3393 GCA_035603615.1 Steroidobacteraceae bacterium
ATCCATTTTGCCGCGCGAGCCGAAGTTGCCGATGTGCGGATATTGCGGCGCGCCGAATGGGCATGCATAGAAACAGTAACCACAACCGATGCACAGATCCTTCGAATGCAGCACCACCCCTTCTTCGGTGGGAAAGATGCAACTCACCGGGCAGACCGCGGCGCAAGGCGCGTCGGTGCAATGCATGCAGGCCATCGAGACCGAGCGCTCCCCCGGCAGACCGTCATTAAGCGTCACCACCCGGCGCCGATTGATGCCCCAGGGCACCTCATTCTCGTTCTTGCACGCGGTGACGCACGCGTTGCAATCGATGCAGCGGTCGGCGTCGCAAAGAAACTTCATTCTCGCCATAGCTTTCCTTATCCCGCTCGGATCTGACAGAGAGTGGCCTTCGGTTCCTGCATGCCCGTGGCCGGATCGAAGCCATAAGTTGTCAGGCCATTCACGCTCTCGCCGAGCACATAGGGATCCGCGCCCTTGGGATATTTACTGCGTTGATCGACGCCCTGCCACCAGCCGGCAAAGTGAAAAGGCATCCATGCCAAACCCTTGCCCACCCGCTCGGTCACCAAGGCCTTCATGCGCGCTTTCGAATGGCTTTCGGGTCCCGTTACCCACACCCAACTGTCATCGGTAATGCCGCGTTCTGCCGCATCCGCCGGATTGATCTCGACGAACATCTCCTGTTTCAACTCCGCCAGCCATCGGTTCGAGCGCGTCTCCTCGCCGCCGCCCTCGTACTCGACCAGCCGGCCCGAACTCAAGATCAAGGGGAAATCCTTGACGATGGTCTTGTCGACCGCGGCTTTCTGAACAGTAAATCCAATGTTGGGCACGCGAAACTGCCGCGCATCCGGCAGCGTTGGATAATCCGACACAAGATCGGGTCGCGGCGTATAGATCGGCTCGCGATGGACCGGCACCGGATCCGGCAGATTCCAGGCGATCATGCGGGCTTTCGCATTGCCGTAGGGGCTGCAGCCGTGTTTGATCGCGACGCGCTGAATGCCGCCCGACAAGTCGGTCGACCAAGATACGGTGTCCGGTTTGGCGCCGCCCACGCGTTGAATGATCGCCATCTCCTGCGCCGTGAGATCCTTGTCCCAGCCGAGCTTCTTCAGAACCCCGAGCGTGAACTCAGGATATCCGTCCTTGATTTCCGAACCTAGCGAATAGGATCCATCGGCAAGCAGATTTTCATGAACCTCTTTCTCGATCTCTTGGCCGTTCTCCACAACCTTACGCTTGACGACGCGCTCGACGCCGAAGCGCGCTCGGAACGTACCGCCGCCATCCGCCACGGACAGATTGGTGTTGTAGAGCACGGGGGTGCCGGGGTGCCGCAGTTCGGGCGTTCCCCAGCACGGCCATGGTAGTCCGTAGTAATCGCCGCCGACTTCCGGATCGCTCTTCGGCGCTCTCATGGTCACCAGGTCGAATTTATTTTGGTTTTTCATGTGCGCCTTGAGGCGCTCCGGCGACTGGCCGCAATAGCCGGTGGACCAACCGCCGCGATTGATCTCGCGCAAGATATCCTCGGCGGATACCGCGCCATTCTCGACCTTGATGTTTTTGAACAGTTGCTCGGCAAACCCCAGCTTACGGGCGAGCATGTGCATGATGTCGTAATCGTTCTTCGATTCGAATACCGGTTTCACGATCTGCTCGCCCCACTGCAGCGATCGATTGGAAGCGGTGCGCGATCCCTCCATTTCGAAGCTGGTGCAGGCCGGCAGCAGATAAGTCCCGTTTTTCCGGCCCGAGAGCACCGCCCAGCTGGTTGGATACGGATCGCAAACCACCAGCAGGTCCAGCTTCTCTATGCCGCGCACCGATTCGGGCATACGGGTAATCGTATTGGCGCCATGTCCCATGACAAACATGGCCTTCAACGTATCCGGCTGGCTCACCTGGTCCTTCGGCAGGAGCGTGGCATCGAACCAGCGCGTGCTGGGAATGCCGGGAGTCTCCATGAATTTCTTATCGACGAAGCGAGAGAGCACCCAGTTGTAGTCGACCTCCCACACGCGGCACCAATGCTGCCACGCCTCTTCGGCAAGGCCATAGTAGAGCGGGAGACTGGTCACATCGAGGCCAAGATCGGTCGCGCCCTGAACATTGGTATGACCGCGGAAAATATTCGCGCCCGCGCCATAGCCGCCCACATTGCCGGTGGCGAGCAGCAACAGGCAGCTGGCGCGGACGTTGGCCGTGCCGGTCGCAAATTGCGTCTGACCCATCGCCCAGATCAACGTCGAGGGCCGTTCGGTTGCGAAAACTTCAGCAACATGCCGGACCTGTGATTCCGGCAGGCCGGTAACGCGTTCGACCTCGGCCGGCGTCCACTTCTCGACCTCCGGCATAATATCTTCCAGGCCGTACACGCGCTGACGCATGAACTCCTTGTCTTCCCAGCCGTTCTTGAAAATGTGCCAGAGCATGCCGTAGATGGTGGCGATGTGCGTGCCGGGCCGCACCCGCAAAAACTCGTTCGCATGCGCCGCGGTGCGCGTCAGCCTCGGGTCGATGACGATCATGTTGGCGCGGTTGAGTTCCTTGCCCTCGAGAATGTGCTGCAGTGAAACCGGATGCGCCTCCGCCGGATTGCCGCCCATGATCATGATGGTCTTGGCGTTGCGAATGTCGTTGTAGCTATTGGTCATCGCACCATAGCCCCAGGTATTGGCGACGCCGGTGACGGTGGTCGAATGACAGATGCGAGCCTGGTGATCGGAATTGTTCGTTCCCCAAAAGGCGGCGAACTTGCGGTTCAAGTAGGCCGCTTCGTTGGTGAACTTGGCCGATCCCAACCAATAGACCGATTCAGGTCCCGACTTCGCCCGTACCTCCAGCAGTTTGTCGCCGATTTCATCGATCGCCCGATCCCAGGAAATTCGCTGCCATTGACCGTCGACTAATTTCACCGGATAGCGCAGCCGCCGCTCGCCTACCACATCGTCGCGAACGGCCGCTCCCTTGCAGCAGTGCGAACCACGATTAATCGGGCTGTCAAAATCCGGCTCTTGCCCGATCCAGACGTCGTTCGCGACCTCTGCAATAACCGAGCAGCCCACCGAGCAGTGGGTGCAGATGTTCTTGCGGCGTGAGACTGTGACGCCGGGCGGCGGCGGCGCACCGGCCGCCGCTTTGCGCACGCTGTAAAGCGGCAGCGCGCCGAGCCCGGCGAGACCCCCGGCGACAAGACCCGAACGACGTAAAAACGCCCGGCGATCAAGATTACCGTGAGCTTCGGGTGCGATTGCCGGGGTGGCTGCTCCGGGCCGTTGCCGGCCTTCTGTTCTCTTGATGAGCATGAGGTCACTTCACCGGATAACGGTTGACTCGGTAAAAGGTCTGAACTTCCGGCGAGTTCGCCTGATACTGCGGTTTGCG
>DATNKC010000052.1:0-4083 GCA_035603615.1 Steroidobacteraceae bacterium
GTGTCGGGAAGGCGAGGAGCCGTAGCCGATGATGTACGATCATGAGAAGTCTGACCCCGCCATAGTAGCTGTGAAGCCGACGAACAAGGCCGGGCAACCGGCTGCGGAGTTGGTGGAGCCAAGGGCGGGGGCCGAGGGGAACGTGAGTCAGCAAAGCACGGGCCGGGCACAGTACCGGGGAATCGTGTCACAGGCGCTGAAGCGCATACGGAATTTCGTGAGAATATCACGACGCGCCGTTACACACCCGAGGTGGGAGAAGCTATGGGGCGGGCGGCGGAGGTCGTGGCACCTTCATCGTCCACACCAACTGATGGAGGTTGCCCCATGGCCCAAGTCAATGATCTCAGCCGAAGCCTGACCGCGTTTGATCCGATCTCGACCTTGGTAGTGGTCGTCGAGATGAGCAAGGCGAGCTGGCTGGTGAGCGGAGCTGTTCCTGGCGTCGAGCGCCAGCCGTTGAAGAAACTGGAGCCGGATGCGACGGCACTGTTGCGATTGATCGAGCGGTGGCGGAACGAGGCGATGCGTGCTGGCCGGCCGATCAGTCGGATCGCGCTGGCCTATGAGGCTGGCCGCGACGGCTTCTGGCTGGCGCGCTGGCTCATTGCTCGCGGGATCGAGGCGCATGTCATCCATTCGGCAAGCGTTGCGGTGTCACGCGAGCGCAAGCGGGCGAAGACGGATCGTCTAGATGCGGCGATGTTGATGCGCGTGTTCCTGGGCTGGTTGCGCGGTGAGCGGGGGCACTGCGGGATGGTGGTGATCCCGACGATGGAGGAGGAGGCTGCGAGGCGCCCGAGCCGCGAACGCGAGAGCCTTGTCAACGAGCGCTCACGCATCACCAACCGCATGAAGAGTGCGCTCTCCCGTCTCGGGATCCGGGGATTCAAACCACATCTGCGCAAGGCGCCAGAGCGTCTGGCAGGTCTGCGGACAGCGGAGGGCACGGGCCTGCCGGCGAACGTCATCGAGGAGTTTCGGCGCGACATGGCACGGCTGGCGCTGGTCCGTGAGCAGATCAGCTCGATCGAGAAGACACGTGCCGAGCGGCTCGAGCGGGCACCGGACACAGGCCCGCATGCGATGGTGCGGCTGCTCGCCAGGGTGATTGGTATCGGCATCGAGACGGCGGACATGCTGGTGCGGGAGATCTTGTCGCGGAAGCTTCGAGATCGAAGAGCCGTGGCGCGCTACGCCGGGCTCACGGGATCGCCCGACGAGAGCGGTTTGAAACGCCGAGAGAAGGGCCTGGCCAAGGCTGGCAATGCGCGGGTACGACGTGGGCTGATCCAGTTGGCGTGGCGCTTCCTGATGTTCCAGAAAGACAGTGCGCTGGCGCGCTGGTATCGCACGCGGACCGAGGGGCCGAGCGGCGCGCGCAAGACGACGATGATCGTGGCACTGGCGCGCAAGCTGCTGATCGCGCTGTGGCGCCTGGTCACGACCGGCGAGGTGCCAGACGGTGTCGAGCTGCGGCCGGCGGCGTGAGCAACACTCTATAACGAGGAAAGGACAAACAGGGTTCGGTACCTAACTGCGCTTGATGCGCCCGGGTAGCCGATGACGATCCGAGGTGGCGGCAATCCGCACACGGCTATGGCTGCAATGCCGCTGGGAGAATGGACCCGCCGCCTCGGAGCCTTGCTCGCAGAAGCGTACGACTGCTTCATGGTCGGGACCCTACATGGTTCAACCGAATACAAGCGTGGTTCGCGGGCGATCGCTCGTGGCCAATGGCAGGCTCCCCCTCGGATCATCGCGTGGCAAACCACCCGATCACGGGCAGTTTGCCGCCGTGCTCGCGTTGGTCAAGGACAAGCCTTCGGCGGCGCTGAAGAAGCGCCGTCCTTGACCCTCGCTGCGCGCGACGGCGACGGCCAATATGCGGTCGGGGCGGAAGAATGCTCGCGGCGCGGGTCGAACAAAAGAATCAACAAACAAGGGCGCGACAAAATGGTGTGCACCACCCTTGACAAAGAAAGCCCCATACAAGCCGTGTGCCCGAATTGGGCTCGCACGGATCTGTGCGGGTTGCGCCTTGCAAGCGCGTTGAAGTCTGCCGTCTGCGATGACGGCCGCGGCAAAGCCTAGCGAGCAGCCGCGAACCGAGTCTTGCGTGGCGTCCGGTAACGGCCGCTGCGAAGCGTAGACAGGGAGGTTGTAGGCCGGAACGACAGTGAACGGGAACATAGCCCCGAAATCGATCGTGATCGGAGTAGCCGACCCTATCCCGCAAAGGGGAAGGCGGAATCGCAGTCCACGCTATAGCGAGCGGCCTGAGATGCTCCCGGGGTTCGTACCGCCAGCATGCAACCAAAGGCGTCGACGTGAACAAGGGAGATCCATCCGGTTCAAACGAAAGTTTGTAGGGCCCGACAAGCCGCCAAGGTGAGGAAGGCCTGACGACCGAATGGAAGTCATACTGACTGATAGTACTCGGAGGACGGGAGAGCCGGCCACATGGGGAAGCGGTCAGCGGCAGGTGAATTGTTCTTGGGCAACATGGGCTCCATTCAACGGGAGACACGGCCTTCTATTTAAAGAGAAGATCAGCTGACCATGGAAACGAAACTTGAACAAATAGCAGCGAAAGCTCGACGCGAACCAAAACTCCGCTTCACGTCGCTGGCTCATCACATCACGCGCGATCGGGTGCGGAAGAATCTGTTGCAGATTCCGAAGCGGTCGGCCGCAGGGGTGGATGGGCAGACGGTGGAGGCGGCGAAGAAGAGCTTCGATGGATGGATAGAGCCAGTGCTCCAGTCCATTCACCGCCAAGGATATAGAGCGCCGAATATTCGGCGGGTCTATATCCCCAAGCCCGGCAAGACGGAAAAGCGCCCACTTGGTGTGCCAACTGTCGCCGACCGGGCGCTCCAGCGCAGCACGGCCGAGGTGTTGTCTGCCATCTATGAGCAGGACTTTCTGCCCTGTTCATTCGGTGGCCGGCCAGGCCTCGGCGCTCATCATGCTCTGGCGACCCTCAATGAGGTCATCGCCGGCGGCAAGATGGGCTGGGTGCTGGAGGCGGATCTGAAGAACTTCTTCGGGAGTCTCAATCATGATTGGGTGCTCCGGTTCGTCGCGCATCGGGTCGGTGATCCACGCCTGATCAGTTTGATCCGGCGCTGGCTGAAAGCGGGCGTTCTAGAAGATGGAAAGGTCCATCCGAACGAAGAAGGAACACCGCAAGGTGGATCGATCAGCGTACTGTTGAGCAACCTTTATCTTCACTACGTGCTCGACCTCTGGTTCGAACGGGTAGTGAAGAGCCGGTTGCGGGGCGAAGCCCGGCTGGTGCGCTATATCGATGACTTTGTGATCTGCTTCCAATATCGATCGGACGCCATCCGTGTCCAGGACGCGCTGCGCCTTCGGTTGGGAAAGTTCGGCCTCACTCTTGAGCCGACCAAGACCAAATTGGTTGAGTTTGGTCGGTTCGCGCAGCGACACGCAGGCAAACACGGCAGAAAACGCCCGGAGACCATCTACTTCTTGGGCCTGACGCTGTATTGCACGCGAAACCAGAAGGGTAACTTCAAGGTTGGGATGCGCACCGAGAAATCTCGCTTGCGGCGCAGCCTTACGTCTCTGCAGGAGCTTATGCGGCAAATACGACATCACACAATCAGTGACCAGGTCGGCGAAATTAACGCCTTCCTGCGCGGCCACTATGCCTACTACGGCGTCGCCGGAAATCTTCGGTGTCTCGTAAAGGTGTACCGTGCCGTGGAGCGTTACTGGCATCGGATGTTGCGCAGCCGCAGCTGGGCCGGACGAGCCCTCAACTGGAGCATGTTCAACCAGATCAAAGAACGGACGCCGTTACTGAGACCAAAGCTGCGCCTCCGTTACCCGGAGCTGCAGGCTTTTGCAGTGCTGTGAATCAACTGCCGAAGAGCGTAGTGCGGTAAATCCGCATGCTACGTTCTGTGGGAGCCGGAGGTGGGCGACTGCCTCCGGCGACCCGGTGGGCGAGGCGAAATCCTCGTCCCTACCGCGACCATGGGCGCACTGGTCGGTTTGGTTTTGTTGTTCACCGTTAGATCAGGAAAAGCGCCAACTGTGCTGACCCTTACC
>DATNKC010000053.1:0-3243 GCA_035603615.1 Steroidobacteraceae bacterium
TCCAGCGGCACGAGCGAACGCAAATCGATGATCTCGGCATCGACGTTCATCGCCGCGGCGGCGGCCAACGCAACGTGCACCATGGTGCCGTAGGTGATGATGCTGACGTCGGCGCCGGCACGCACGATGTCCGCCTTACCGAGCGGTACCTTGTAATATCCCTCATCCACTTGACCCTTCGGATGCGTGCTCCAGGGCACGGCAGGCTTGTTCGGATCGCCGTCGAACGGGCCGTTGTACAGACGCTTCGGCTCGAAGAACACGACCGGGTCATCATCCTCGATGCTGGTGATCAACAAGCCTTTGGCATCGTACGGATTGGAGGGCATCACGACTTTGATGCCGCTGATGTGAGTAAACAGGGCTTCGGGACTTTGCGAATGGGTCTGGCCACCGCGAATTCCGCCGCCGCAGGGCGTTCGAATGGTGACGGGCGCGAAGAAATCGCCGGCGCTGCGATAGCGGATCCGCGCCAGCTCGCTGACAATTTGATCGAAGCCCGGATAGATGTAATCCGCGAATTGAATCTCGGCGACGGGCCGCAGGCCATTCACGCTCATGCCGATCGCGGTGGCCACGATTCCGCCCTCGGCGATCGGCGAATCGATGACGCGGTGCTCGCCGTATTTGCGCTGCAAGCCCTCGGTGGCGCGAAACACACCGCCGAAATAACCGATGTCCTCCCCCATCAATACCACCGCGGGGTCCCTGCCCAGCATGATGTCCATGGCGGAATTCAGGGCCTGGATCATGTTCATGTTGGCCATGCTTCAGCCCAGTTCCTTGCGCAGCAGTGCTTGCTGGCGCTGAAGATTCTGCGGCATGTCCTTGAACACGTCCTCGAACATCGTGCTTGGATTCAGTCTCGGACCTTCGGTCATGGTTCCGAATTTGATCGCTTCCTTCCAGCTCGACGCCACCAGGGCCTCGAGCTCGGCGCTCATGGCCTGGTGCCGTTCTTCAGACCACTCGCCGATTTTGATCAAATGCGCCTTTAAGCGCTGGATGGGATCGCCCAGCGGCCAATGTTCGGCGTCGTCTTTGGCGCGGTAGCGCGCGGGATCGTCGCTGGTGGAATGCGCAGCGCCGCGGTACGTCACCAGTTCTATCAATGTCGGGCCGGCGCCGGTACGCGCGCGTTCCGCCGCCCATTGCGTCACCGCGTAAACCGCGAGGAAGTCGTTGCCGTCGACGCGAATTCCCGGCATCCCGTAGCCGGGGCCGCGCGCCGCAAAGGCTCGCTGCTCGCCGCCGGCATAGCCTTGAAAGGTCGAGATGGCCCACTGATTGTTGACGACGTTGAGAATCACCGGTGCCTGGTACACGGAAGCGAATAACAGGGCGTAATGAAAATCCGCCTCGGCGCTGCTGCCCTCGCCGATCCAGGTCGCCGCCAAATTGTCTTCACCCTTGATCGCCGCGGCCATGGCCCAGCCCACCGCCTGCGGAAATTGCGTCGCCAGATTGCCGGAAATCGAGAAAATATTGTTCGCGCGCGAGTGATACATGACCGGCAGCTGTCGGCCCTTGCACATGTCCTTGGTGTTGGACAACAGCTGCGACATCAGATCGACCAGCGAAATGCCGCGCACGATTTGCGCGCCCTGCTGGCGATACGCGGGAAACAGCATGTCGGAGGGACGCAGCGCCATAGCCTGCGCGACCCCGACCGCTTCCTCGCCGAGGGAGCGTATGTAGAATGAAATCTTGCCGGCGCGCTGCATGCGCTGCATACGATCGTCATACAAGCGCGTGAGCAGCATGTGCCGCAGACCAACCTGAAGGTCGCTCGCCTCGAGATGCGGATTCCAGGGACCGACGGCATCGCCGCTGTCATCGAGCACACGCACCAACTCGACGCTCAAGGCACCCATGTCGCGGGCGCGGGCATTGACCTGGGGGCGGGGAACCGAACCGGCGGGCGACAATTGCACGTAACTGAAGTCGGGAGTTTCGCCGGGGCGCGCGGGAACGCGCGGCAAATGCAAGCGAGATTTTTTGGTCATCCGCGTAATTTACGTCTCCGCACCTCTCAATGTTGCATTCATTAGGAAGCAGGCGAATAATTCGGTATATTTATTCCGATATTGAGCGTTTTATGGAACAAAACAACCGCAATACAATCGATCGATTGGATTTGCGTCTGCTCGACATTCTACAGAGGCATGGGGCGTTGTCGGTTGCCGAGGTGGCCGCGCAAACGAAGATATCGACGACCACGTGCTGGCGGCGGATTCAGCAGCTCGAACAAAACGGCGTGATCAAGGCGCGCGTCGCGCTCCTGGATCGAAACGCGCTTGGCCTCGATGTGACCATCTTTGCGCACATCAAGCTGGCCACCACCGGACGCGATGCGCTCGCGGAATTCGAGGCGGCAATTCGCGACCGCGCGGAAGTGCTCGAGTGTTACACGCTCACCGGCGAGTGGGACTTTCTCCTCAAAATCGTGACCAAGAACATCAAGGCTTTCGAGGCGTTCTATCTCGACTATTTGTCGCGCATTCCGTGCGTGCGATCGGTCAATTCCTCTGTCGCGGTCACGGTGATCAAGGAATCGACCGCGCTGCCACTGGGAATTTAACGGCGCCCTCCGAGGTGGCGCGATCAAGGCAGAAGGATCGTGGACCCGGTGGTTTTGCGCCCCTCGAGATCACGGTGCGCCTGCGCCGTTTCGCGCAGCGGCAGCCGCTGGCCGATGCGCGGCTTCACCGCGCCCGATGCGACCTTTGCGAACAGGTCGGCCGCCCGCAGGGTGAGATCCGCACGCGTTTTGATGTAGTCGAACAGCATGGGACGCGTCGCGAAGAGCGAGCCGCCGCCGGCGAGATCGGAAAACTTGAAATCGGTGATCGCTCCCGAGGACTGTCCGAAACAAACGAACAACCCGCGCACATGCAGACATTTCAGCGACCCGCGCCAGGTGTCATTGCCCACGGAGTCGTAGACCACGTCGCAGCCTCTGCCGCCGGTAATCTCCTTGACGCGCACAGCGAAATCCTCGGCTCTGTAGTCGATGACGTGCGTGTAGCCGCTCGCTGTTGCCGCGGCGGCTTTCTCGGCGGAACCTACCGTGCCGATTGAGGTCGCGCCGATGCTCTTCAGCCACTGCCCCATCAACAGCCCGACGCCGCCCGCAGCCGCGTGTACCAGCACGGTGTCGCCTGCTTTCACCGCATAGCTGGAATTCAATAGATATTGCGTCGTCAGGCCTTTCAGCATGATCGAAGCGGCAACCTCGAAATC
>DATNKC010000054.1:0-7009 GCA_035603615.1 Steroidobacteraceae bacterium
GCATTCCTGTTGCTGGCGGTGACGGGCGCCAAAATCTTTGCTCCCTTCGGACTTCCGCCGGAAATCGGCCGGATCGCGCTGACCTATTGGTTTCCGCGCATGCTGGGCGGCCCGTTGGGCGTGGCGCTGTGGGCGGTATTGGGCTTCTTCAACGGCATCGGCCGCCCGACGGTTACGCTGCGCATCGCCGCCGGCGTGGCCCTGATCAACGCGCTGCTCAATCAGCTGCTCATGTTCAATTTAGGGCTGGGAGTAGCCGGTTCCGCGTGGGCGACCAATTGCGCACAGCTAATCGGGGTTGGCGTGGCGCTCGTCTGGTTCCTTGCGCCGGGCACACGCGCGCGTTTTCGATCGCACCTGACCGCGCGGCTTCACGGCAGGGCGCTGTGGCGCCAAGTGCAGCTGGGTTTTCCCATGGGTCTGCTGATCGCGGCCGATATCCTAGGCTTCGCGCTGTTCCAACTCATGCAGGTACGTCTCGGCACCGTCGACGGCGCGTCGACTCAAATCGTCATGATGCTGACCTCGTTTTGCTATATGCCGGCGGTGGGCATCGCCATGGCGGGCACGACCTTGGTCGGCCAAGCGATCGGCGCGCATCATAAGGACTGGGCGCTGAAAGTGGGCGACGGGATCATTCTGATTGCGGTGCTCTACATGGGCGCGATCGGCGTGCTGCTCGCCGCCTTGGGACCGTGGGTGTTGCCGTTCTTTACCAATGCCGCGGATCCACAGGCGGCTCAAGTGGTCGCGCGAGCGGTCACCTTGCTGTGGATTGCAGCCGGTTATCAATTGTTTGACGGGTTGAATATCAGCAGCAGCGCCAATTTGCGCGGTGCGGGTGATGTGCGGCTTCCGGCCGTCATGGTTCTTGCGCTATCGTGGCTCGTCTTCGTGCCGCTTGCGCACAGCCTCTCGTTCGCGCCAGGTCAAGGGTGGGTTGATTGGCTGCCGCAATATGGCTTGGGTGCGGTCGGCGGGTGGTTCGCGGCGTTGATTTACATTTTTTTCTTGGGTTTGATGCTATTTTTACGCTGGCGGTCGCGCGCCTGGCAGCGCATCACGCTGCCGCTCAATTGATGAACCCGATCATGCGTGTGCTCAATCGTCTTGCCCTTGCCTGCGGCTGCGCCGTGCTGTGCGGCGGTGCAATCGCGGCCGGGACAAGCGGCGTCGTTCCCACGAGCATCACGCAATTGATGGCGGCGCAGCGCCTGCCGTCCAGCGCCTCGAGCTTTGTCATCCTCGATGCGGACACGGGCCGCGTCGTGATGAGCCACAATCCGGACACGCCGCGAAGCCCCGCCTCCACCATCAAAACGGTAACGACCTTTGCCGCGCTGGACATATTGGGCCCCGCCTTCGTCTGGCATACCCGCGCATCGTTCCATGACGGCGATCTCTACTTGCAAGGCGGAGGCGATCCTTATCTCACGCTGGAACGGTGGTGGAGCTTCGTACAGGGTTTGCGAGCGCAGGGCTTGAATTCAATCCCGGGCGACATCGTCATCGACGACAGCGCGTTTTCCCTGCCTAAAGAGGATCCCGGCGCCTTCGACGGGCGGCCGAATCGCTCCTATAACGTGCTGCCGGACGCGTTGCTGGTTAACTTCCAATCGATCGAATTCAACCTCTCCGCCAATACCGAAACGCATCGGGTCGACATTATCGCCAGCCCCGCCCCCGTCAACCTCGAGGTGGACAATCACATTCGGTACGCACCCGGCCGCTGCGACGGCCCGGCCGCCAGAGTGGATTTTGAGGTTGCCTCGCCGCAATGGGACCGCGTGGTTTTTTCCGGGACCCTATCGCCGCACTGTGCACAGCGGTCCTTCGCGCGGGTTTTGCTGCAGCCAACGACCTACGCCTTCGGCACCTTCGTCAAATTCTGGCGGGAATCGGGAGGCGTGTTCGAGGGTAAATTGCGCACCGAGGCGACTCCGGCGGACGCCACGCCGCTCTATAGCTTCGACTCGTTGAGTTTGGCGGAGATCGTGCGGCTCACCAATAAACACAGTAACAATCTGATGGCGCGGCACTTGCTCCTGACGCTGGCCAGAGAGCGCTACGGCGATCCGGCGACGTTGGAAAAAGGCGCCGCAGCGATTGCGGATTGGAGCCGCGAAAGAGGCTTCGACTTGAACGGCGTGGATATCGACAATGGCTCCGGTCTGTCGCGCAGCACCCATATCACGGTGCTGCAGATGGCGAAAATATTGAGCGCCGCCTACCACAGCCCATTCGCGCCGGAATACCTGGCCTCGTTTCCCTTGGCCGGCATGGACGGCACGCTGCGCTCGCGCATGAAGAATAGCCCCGCCGGCGCGATTCGCCTGAAGACTGGCCACCTCGACAGCGTCAGCGGCGTCGCCGGTTTCGTGACCGCCTCCAGCGGCAAAACATTTGTGCTGGTGTCGTTGGTCAACAACGTGCGCGCGGATTTCGGCGCCGCGGAGCCGGTGCACGCCGCGCTGGCGGCGTGGATCCTGGACAATCTGTAGCGCTTGGCGCGCCATCCTCAGGGCCGCTCCATCTCCCAGAGTATCGCGGTGACGTTTTTTCGGACCCAAATTCCAAAGCCGACATAGCGGAACGATTTGTTCAGCCGGCGCCGATACCAGGCGCCGGCGCGCAAATGCACTGCGCGATCCGTGCGGCTGCGGTCGCAATTCTCACGCCAGTCCTCCGTGGTCAATGCCGACACATAGAGTGCGCCCCGGCAAAGACGGCTTAAAGTTACGATGGCCCGTGCGGCCTCCGCGTCGGGCAGGTACTGAAGCACGTCATAGCAAATGACCAGGTCATAGGACTTGCGCGTTGCGAAGTCGACCACCGAGCCCAAGGTCCAGCCAAATCGGCCGCACAAATACTCGCTGGCCTCGAGCCCCGCATAACTGGCCCGCGGCAAAAACTCCTTGAAAGGTTTGCGCAGCAAGCCGATGCCGCAGCCGGCATCCAGGATTCGCCGTACCGGAATTTGGCATTGCTTCAGGGCGCTGGCGATGAGCGCCGCGCGGCCGCGCATCTCCGCGGCCGTGACCACGCGCGTCGCCGCGGTCAGATAGAACTTTCTGAAATAGGCGGCGCTAAAATTGTTCGTAGGCGCATGAGCGTGTACCTTACGTGCTCTTTTTTGTTGGCCGTGTCCCGAGGTTTCGCCCATGCTTGAGAAGATCCCGCGCGCGATGGCGTTAGGCGCCATGATAGTGGTCTCGTCGCTTGTCTGCTCGCCCCCTTTGCTCGCCGCGCCGGAATCGGCATCCGCGAGCGGCGTGCCTTCCATCGAGACGAAAACCGCCGGGATGCGTCACATGCCGGGCTTTCTGCCGCTCCACTGGGATGAAAAAAACGGCAGGCTGTACCTCGAAATACCGCAGCTCAATGCGGACATGCTGTATTTCGACTCGCTTCCGTACGGGACCGGATCCAATGATCTGGGGCTCGATCGCGGTCAGGTATCGGCGGCCAAGCTGGTGCGATTCGAGCGCTTCGGCCCGAAGATTTTATTGGTGCGGCCCAATCAATATTTTCGCAGCTCCGCTAAAGATCCGGCCGAACAGCTGGCGGTACGCCAGTCTTTTCCGGAATCCATTCTCGGCAGCTTTACGCTGGCGGCCGAACATTCCGGCACCGAGGCCGGCGCCGTCTTGGTGGATGCCACCGATTTCTTCTTGCGAGATGTGCATGGCGTATCCGATGCCCTGGGCAAGCAGGGCTCTTACAAACTCGATGCCGCGCGTTCGGCCATCGCCATCGATGCGACCAAGGCGTTTCCGAAGAACACCGAAGTTGAAGCGATTCTGACATTCGCATCCGATACGCCCGTGCGCGGATCGTTTGTCGGTGACGTGACGCCGGACTCCCACGCGCTCACGCTGCGCGAGCATCAGTCGTTCCTCGAGCTGCCTGCGCCGGGGTATTCGCCGCGGCGCTTTGATTCGCGCGCCGGGTACTTTCAATTTTCGTACCGGGATTATGCGGCGCCGCTCGGCGCGCCTCTGGATCAGCGCTTCATTGTGCGGCACCGTTTGATCAAACAAGATCCGAGCTGCGCGCAAGCTTGTCTGCCGGTTAAGCCGATTCAGTATTACGTCGATCGAGGTGCACCCGAACCCATCCGCTCGGCATTGGTCGAGGGTGCCCGCTGGTGGGACCAAGCCTTTCAAGCCGCCGGCTGGGCGCCGAATACTTTTCGGGTCGACGTTCTCCCCGAAGGCGCCGACCCCATGGACGCAAGGTACAACATCATTCAGTGGGTGCATCGTTTCACGCGCGGCTGGTCCTATGGCCATCCGGTGGCCGATCCACGCACCGGTGAAATCATCAAAGGAAATGTGACGTTGGGTTCCTTGCGCGGACGGCAAGATTATCTGATTGCGGAGGCGCTGCTGTCGCCGTATGTCACCGGCAAGAAAATAACGCCCGAGAATGACCCCATGCTCGTGATGGCGTTGGCACGCACCCGGCAGCTGGCCGCGCACGAAACCGGCCACACCCTAGGCTTGGCGCACAACTTCGCCGCCAGCGCCTTTCCGCACGCACCGTCCGAGTCGGTCTCGGTGATGGACTATCCGCATCCCTGGATAACGCTCGATAAGAATGGCGTGCCCGATCTGTCCGCGGCATTCGCTGTGAATATCGGACTCTGGGACAAGGTCGCCATCAACTATGGCTACCGCCAATTTTCCGATTCTTCCGCGGAGCGGGCCGGGCTTAACGCCATATTGAGCGATGCGACCAAGTCGGGGCTCGTCTATATCACCGACGAAGATGCCCGGCCGCCGGGCGGCGCGCACCCGTTTGCGCACCTCTGGGACAACGGCACCGATGCGGCCGACGAACTCGCACGAATCATGAAGATTCGCGCCGCCGCGCTGGCTAGGTTTGGCGAAAACGCCATACCCGAAAGCGTACCGATGGCAACCTTGGAAGATACGCTGGTGCCGTTGTATCTCATGCATCGCTACCAGACCGAAGCCGCGACCAAGATGATCGGTGGACTTAACTATCGGTATCAATTGCGCGGCGATGGACAGATGAACGCCGAGATTGTCTCGCCCGACGAACAGCGCAAGGCCCTGCGAGCGGTCGTGAATACCTTGTCGGCTGAAACTCTGATGCTGCCCGAACCGCTGCTGAAGTTGTTTCCGCCCCGCCCGCCGGACTTCGAGCGTACCCGCGAGTCCCTGCCGGCCCACACCGGATTGACGTTCGATCCGATTGCCGCCGCGGAATCCGCGGCGGATCTGACCTTGAGCGTTTTGTTCGATCGCGAGCGTGCGGCCCGCCTCGTCGAATATCACGCGCGCGCCAACACCCCGCCTCTGTCCGAGGTGATCGATGCGGCGCTTAAAGTTAGCCGGGCCGCTCCTTCGGCGCCCGGCAGCCATCCGTCCATGGGCGCGGAGGTCCAGGCCGCCGTTTACGCGCGCACCGTGGAGGCGCTGCTCACCCTGGCGGCGGATCCAAAGACTTCAGTCGAAGTGCGCGCCATCACTTACACGAAGTTGGAAGACATAAGGCGCCGCGGCGATGTCAGTTCGCCGCTCGACGCCTATCTCATGCACCGCATTAAGCAGTTTCAGGACGATCCTGCAAAATTCGTCGCTGCGGCGCCGATTGAAGCGCCGCCGGGTATGCCCATCGGCGACGACGAAGATTGAACAAATTCTTGCGCCTCGGCTTGGTGATATTGACCGACCTACCTCAGCTGCATGTGAAAGGTCGCCGGATCCGCGTCTCCAACCCGATCCCCAGCCAGCGGAAAGTCGGGCGAATCCATTTTCATGGCAGTCGCGCGATCATTCTGTATGACAAATGAAACTCGGGCATTTGGGGCTGAATGGAAGGAAAATCTGCCGTCTTCTTGTTTCAGGAGCCGCTCCGCTCCCTCGCCCAGGGGCTGGATCATCAGGCGGCCATCTTCATCGAACACGCGGTAGGTCCGCCGGTATTGCGCGAAAGAATCGTGCAAATTTCCAGAGACTTGGCTGAGCTTTAGCACGAACGTTCCCGGCAGACGCTTTAGCTCGCCATCAGATACCGGCTTGTCGGCCAGCTTTTGTTCCGTTGCAGGCGCCGAAGAGGGCAGTGCGGGCAGCCCGAGGATGGCGCGGGCCAGCGCGCGCGTGATGGCGTAGGCGTTCTGACCCTCGGTATTGGTAAGCACGACGATCGTGAGCCGATCTTCCGGAAAATCATACAGACTACCGCTGTAGCCGATCAGTGAACCATGCTGCCCAATGCGTCGATGATCATCCTCGTGGTTTAAGATCATCGCGAAGCCGTACTGCGCTTTTGGATCTTGCGCGCTCATGTGCGCTGCGGCCCCTTCGGCGGTAGACATGAGTCGAAAGGTTTCCGGCCGCACTAAGTTTTTATCCTTGATGGATTGCCACAATTGCAGGAGATCGCCCACGGTGCTGCAGAAGCGCAGGTCGGAGTTGTACGCCATGTCGTTTTCGTTGGCCGCGACATAACCTCCTTCGAAGCGGCGGTACGAATGGGATAGGCCGTGCACCAGGGTAAAGTCGTCACAATAGGTGGTGGACTTGACGCCCGCCGGCTGGAAAATGTTTTGCTGCACATAGTCCGGGAAACTTTCGCCGGTGATCCGCTCTACGATCGTGACCAAAAGCTGGAAGCCGGAGATGGACCAGTCCCATTTCGTTCCCGGGTCGTTCACCCAGTTTTTCCCGGCATACAGGGCCATCACTTCATCCAGCGCCTTGGGCTGCCGGCTCGTGGCTTCAATGGGATCGCCGAGATAGTGATAATCAACGATGCCGGAAGTGTGGTTGAGCAACTGGCGAATCGTTACGTGATGACCCTGGAGGGGAAACTCGGGAATGAATTTGGAGATATCGTCATCCAGTGACAATTTGCCGCGTTCGACCTGTTGCATCACGGCGATGCCGGTGAAGGGCAGCATCGGACCCACGACGTGATAGACGGTTTCATCCCGGGCCGGCGCATCCAGGCCTAAGTCCGCGAAGCCGAATCCCTTGTG
>DATNKC010000055.1:0-3233 GCA_035603615.1 Steroidobacteraceae bacterium
GCCCGCCCAACGAGGCTTGCCGTCCCGCGCGCGAATCTGAAACGCCATCAATGCGCCGCCATCGTGCATATTGATGCCGATCCAATCCCATCCGATGGCTTGCGCGTCGAGATACTCACTGGACCACTCGTGGTCGAACCAGGCTTCGCCGGTAACGCGGCTCGAGGCGCCTTTGCGCGAAATCGTCCCGGCAACCCGCATGTGCGGCAGGCTGTAGTAATAACTCGCCGCGCGCTCCTGAGGGCCCTTGCGGCTTACTCCCTGTTTGCCATTGATGAGCACTGCTTGTGTCTCAGACAGCGCCAGGTCGAATGAGAAATCCTCGGCCGCTATTTTGGCGATGTAAGTCTGCGCCGTGCGCTGCAACGACCATTGATCGATCCAGACATGCGTATCGCCTTCCAGTGCGCCGGCAAGGCCCAACGCGGCGCGGCGAATTCTCTGATCCTGCCACAGCGTGCCACGCTTAGGATCGCTCAGCGCGCAATGCGCGACGATGATTTGATGCGGCGTGAAGTGGCTCGGATTGTTGGCATCGATATCGGGCTTGGTGCGAAAAAAGGTGATTTGAAATCCCAGTGATTCACCGCTCTCGCTCGCCAGCCAACCCGTGACGTACCACCACTCGGTACGAAACTGCGGATGACTTCCCAAGTCATCGGGAAATCTCAAGGGCTGTCCGGCCGTGACGGGTGCGTAAGCGGTGGCCGCGGCGGCCGGGGCGGCGGTCGCAAAACAAAGGCCCAGCGCCATGAGGACGGCCGCCAACAGGACCACCGCGAACCGGGCGGGCGCCTTGCTCACCAATCCTCCCGAACGGCGCGCACCGCATCTTGGCTCAAGGCCGCGCGGCCGCTGATGACCGCGGTGATGGCGGCCGCACCGATCAAGACCAGGCTCAAGAGCGCCAAGAGCCGCGCAGGCACGTCGAGATCAATGCTCCAGTTGAAGGACTGACGATTGATGACGTAGACCAGCACCAGGCTCAAGGCTATGCCCAGCGCCAACCCGTAGATGACACCGAATGCGCTGGTGAGGATGCCCTCGTCGGCCAGCATGCCGATGATCTGTGTGCGCAGCATGCCGATGTGTCTCAGCATGCCGAATTCCGCGCGGCGGGCGAGGGCGGTGGAACTCGCGGCAAAGCTCACGCCGGTGAGCCCAATGATGACGGCGATGACTTCGAGCGCGTAAGTAATGGCGAATGCACGATCGAAAATTTTCAGCGATCTTTCGTGCAGGGCCGCCGTGGTGGTGATCTCCACGGCATCGCCATCATTCAAATGCGAGCGCAGCAGCTTTTCCATGGAGGCCGCCTCGACGCCGGGGTTTAGCCATACGGATCCCTCATTGGCGCCCGCATCGCCGGTATCGGCTTGATAGGTGTCCCTCGAGATCACGATGGAGCCTGACAGACGCGCATAATCGCGCCAGACGCCGGCCACCGTGAACGGAATCATGTGCCCGGCCAGCGGCACCGCGATCGTATCGCCTACCTTGTAGCCGTACAGATCTTGGAGCGCTTCGGAAATCCAGGCCGAAGAGTTCGCCCGCGACGCCTGAGCGCTTCGCACCAGAGGCAGTTGCGCGGCAGTTTCGGCTTCGGATGCACCGCGCGCGATCAGTGTCACCGGGGCGCGCTTGGGGTCGAGCAACAGCTGCCGCGTTCTGCGAAACTCGATCGACGAAACACCGGGGATCGCGGCGAGACTCGCTTGATCGGCGCTCGACCAAAACGCCGTGTCATTGCCGAATGGCTCGCGCAATTGCAGATCGGCCGGCAACAGCTTGCCGAGCCAATGGTCGAAAGAGACGCGGAATGAATGGATCATAATGGCCATGGCCACCATGAGACTGAAGCTCACGATGATCGAAGCCAGGCTGAGCGCAGACAGGCCGACATTTTCCCGCAGTTGCGCGACCGCGGTGTCCAGCACGACGCGGCGGGTGCGCGGCGCAAGCCCCAATCCTTTCAGCGTGACCGCGGGCACCAGCAGTACCGCGCCCAGCAGCAGCGCCGCGATCGCGGCGTAGCCGAAAATCGGCAAACCCCCGATGGGCGGCAGCCACGCCAGTGCCGCGCCCAGCAGCAGTAATCCGAGACCGCTGCGCCAACTCAGCTGAGCCGCGCTCTGATAGTCGCCATCGCCGCCTTTTAGGGCGCGGGCCGGCGGTTGGCGTGCCGCATTTCGAGCCGGCACCCAGGCACCCACGCCGGCCACGGCGATTCCGATCGCAAAGAACGCCAACAATTGCGACGGCGCGGCTCGAAGCGAGGCGCCGACCGCGCGCAACTGCCCGTTACCGAGATCGGCGGTGAGAAATTTCAATATCGCGGCGGCGATGAGCAGTCCCAGAATCACGCCGAGCAGCGATCCGACGGCGCCGAGCGCCAGTCCCTCGCCGAGCAGCGCACGGCGCAATTGGCTCTGCGTCGCGCCCAGCGCGCGCAGCAGCGCGAGCGACCGGCGTCGACGCAATACGGAGAGTGACTGGGTGGAGAAGACCAGAAAAGCACCGGTGAACAGCGCCACTAACGCCAACATGTTCAGATTCACTCGATAGGCTCGGGTTACGGTGACTGCCCGATCGCGTTCGACCTGTGGTGCAATCGCCAGAACCCCCGCAGGCAGCGCTTTCCCGAGATCTCGGCGCAACGCATCCACATCCGTCCCGGGTTTCAGGCGCACATCGATGCGATTCAAGCGGCCGACCGCATTGAAAGTCCATTGCGCCGAGGCGATGTCCATCAAGCCCAGCGGTTGCGGATACGCGCCTTCCGGCAAGATGCCGAGGACACGCAACGTCTTGGCGGAACTTCCGACCGTGACCGGCAGCGGATCGCCGCGCTGAAGTTTCAGCGCCTGCGCGGCGGCGCTGCTTAAATAGATGGCATCCGGATCGAAAAGCTGGAAGATGCCCTCGCCGATATCGCCAATGAGCGCGGACTGCAAGGTTGCCGCTTGGAAAGGGTCGAGGCCCAGCACTTTGAGCGTGTCATCGCGGCCGGACAACGCAACCTCGAGTTCGAGCACGGGACTCAAGGCGCTGATGGAGGGGTTGCGCGCCAAATCCACAAACACCTGCTCCGCAAATCCCTCGCGCGGACCGCGGATGACGATGTCGGCCTCGCCGACGAGTCGTTTGGTGGCCAATCCAAATTCGTTGAGTGCGGAGGTGTTGACCAGAAAGACGGAGGTGCCGAGTGCAACGCCCAGCGCGAGGGCCAGCAC
>DATNKC010000056.1:0-2544 GCA_035603615.1 Steroidobacteraceae bacterium
GATGCACATGTCCATGGCGATGCCGAGCGTCGGGTGCTTGGGTCCCTGCAGCGCAAATGCGGCGGCCGCCGGCTGCCCGGTTTGATAGGCAAAAAGATCCACGGTGTGGCAGGCGTGATGCCACAACAGGTGATCGGTCCAACTGCGCGGCTTGCCGAGCGCGTTGGTATTGGTGCGCCGGAAGAAATAGGTTTGCACATCCATTTGCAGCACTTTCAATTCGCCGGCAAGGATGCGCTTGTGAATCCATTGATGACTGGGATTGAAGCGGCGCGTGTGGCCGGCCATGGCGATCACGCCGGTCTCGCGCTGCACGCGCACCAAACGCTCTGAGTCGGCGAGCGAATCCGCCATCGGTATTTCGATCATCACGTGCTTGCCCGCGAGCATGCATTGCTCGCCCTGTGCGGCATGCATTTGCGTCGGCGTGCTCAAAACCACGGCATCGAGACCGGGCAAGGCCAAGCTCTCCGCCAAATTTCCGGTCCAGTGCGGGATCTTCCACGGCTGCGCGACTTCGCGGGCGGACTCGGCACTCGAGCCCACGAGGGAAATCACTTCGATGCCCGGAATTTTGGCCATGGCTTCCAGATGCTTGACCCCAAACGCTCCCGTACCGGCGAGACACACCCTCAAGAGATTCTCCTGTTTTCCAAGATCATAAGACCGGCCGCGGTGTTCGAAGCCGGTACGTGGTAGTGCCGATAAATCTCGGCCGCATCGGCATCGAGAGCGCCGCGCATGATGTGCCACATCACCATCTCCACGCCTTCGGATCCGGCTTCGCGCATGTACTCGGTATGGGTGATGCGGGTCAAGGCCAGCGGATCTTGGGTCATGCCGTCCAGAAAAGCCGTGTCGAATTCGCGGTTGATCAAGCCGGCGCGTTCGCCCTGCAATTGATGCGACATGCCGCCGGTACCGTAAATGACGACCCGCAGATCTTGCTCGAAACTCGCAACCGCGCGGGCGATGGCTTGACCGAGCTTGAAGCAGCGCGCGCCGGTGGGCGGCGGATACTGCACGACATTGACGCACAAGGGAATGACCGGGAAGGGCCATTGCTGCGGCTGGCCGCAGGTGATGGACAGCGGAACGGTGAGACCATGGTCTACGGGCATTTCATTCGCGATGGTCATGTCGAACTCATCCAAGATGAGGGACTCAGCCAGATGCCAGGCCAGTGCCGGATGCCCCTGCACAACGGGCACCGGACGCGGGCCGAAGCCCTCATCCGCGATCGGAAAGCGATCGGCCACCCCGATGAGGAAGGTGGGGATGATTTGCAGTGAAAACGCGGAGGCATGATCGTGGTAAACGACGATTGCAACATCGGGCGCGAGTTTCGCAAGCCACTGGCGCGCCGGCTCGTAGCCTTTGAAAAGACTCTCCCAGTAGGGCGTTGCGGTGACGCCCCGATCCATGGCAACGCCGATGGCAGGCACGTGAGAACAAGCAATGCCGGCAACGATGCTAGCCATGGGAATTGCCCGATCCCGTCTCATCCTTGTAGCGGTTGCCCTCGGCGGAGCGGCCGCCGGCCAGCATCATCTTCGCGTATTGTTCCTTTGATACTCCGGACATCATCGAAGCCACATCTTGAAACGTGAGGCCATCGCAGAAGGCGATCTTGATCGTGTAGTAAATGTTGCCGCCGACTTTCAGCATGCCGAGCCAATCGCGCTTCAGAACGGTGCGCCGTTGCTCCTCGGTGAGTGCGAATTGTTCGAGATAAGCCGCTTCATTCTCTTTGAATTTGCGGCGGTTCTCCGCGACATTGAGCGACATGCAAAACATGTTCAAGGCATAGCCTTGACGTCCGCGGCGCGCGTCATACACGTAGGTTCCCGGAATCGTTTCGTAGTCGCGCGCTTCCGTCATGCGCTTAACTTCGCGGCGTTGGGACGGGGCGCGGCTTGCTTCGAATGAATTTCCTTTCTGACCGTGTCGCAGACCAGATTCATGGCATTGCGCATGAATCGACTCTTGGGCCGCAGCGAGGAGGTGACCATCGACAGCGAAATCGTCAACGTTGGCGCGAGAATGGGCTTGGCCACGACATCCTCGCTCCACGGAGTCGATCGAACGGCGTTGATAGGCAGAACCGCAAACCCATGGCCCTGCCTGACAAGATCGATGATCGCCGGAATCGACTCGATCTCATGAGCCACCTGAATCTTGCGATCGACTTCGGCGAGCGCATGCTCGACCGCCATCCGCATGGTATGCGGACGATTGGGAATGACCAGCGGGTAGTCTGCCAGCTGCGCCAACGTGATGGATGCGGATTCCTTGCGGCGCGCGCTGCGCGGAGTAATGAGAAAGAGCTGCTCATCGACGACCGGGACGGACTCAAACGCAGCTTGATTCGCCGCGTTGTACACCAGCGCGCAGTCGACTCTACCGCTATTGAGCCATTCCAAAATATACGCCGACAGGCCTTCCGCGGTCGCCAGGCGCGCATTCGGCATATTTTCGCGGAAGGCCTTGACCAGCGGCACGGTCACATTGCTGCCAAGGCTTGGCGGCAGCCCGAGCGTCAGA
>DATNKC010000057.1:0-3036 GCA_035603615.1 Steroidobacteraceae bacterium
TCTCTATGTCGCGGGTTTGATTGGTCCGGGAGACCGCAAGAGCGTTCAACCGATGGCGGCGCGCGCCAGCGGCCGAGCCCTTGAAAATGGCCGGCCAACCTCTTGCTTGAGCTCCTGATAATCCCGCTCGATGCGCCAGCGCCGCGCCGGCCTCGCGCGACAGCAGCGGGTGATGGTGCTGGCCGACGGATTTGCCTGGAACGGCCAGACCTATGACAGCCTGTCCAAGGTCGCCTTTGCCATCACCGGGACCAAATGGAACGGTCCGCGCTTCTTTGGCCTGCGAGACAAAGAAGATCGATCGGCAACGGAGGCCCGGCCATGAAGGCCCCGCCCCTCAAACCGGTCCGCTGCGCGATCTATATGCGCGTTTCGCGGGATCGTGAGCACGGATTTCACCGCATCGTGAGCAACGATTTCAGAGGATCGTGAGCAGCGATTTCAGGCGATCGTGAGCACCTTTTGGCGGTGCCTGACGCTTCGACCGACAACTCAACCGGGCTACGGGTTTCTCATTCAACCAATGAGGAAGCCTGATGCCTACCCAGAGATTGTCGATGCGCCGGATCAGAGAAGTTCTACGTTTGAGGCACCAGGGTCTGACCGAGCGCGTCATCGCGCAGATGTTGGGGGTGAGCAATGGCGTCGTGCATGGATACGTGCGGCGTGCGCGCCTTGCAGGGCTGAGCTGGCCACTGCCGGAGGGCATGGACGACGAGGGCCTGGAGCTATTGCTGTTCCCTGCGCCGATGGCAGCCTCGCAAAGCGACCGGCGCCCGACACCGGATTGGGCTTATGTCGAGAAGGAGCTGCGCCGCCGTAGCGTGACACGCCTGCTGTTGTGGGAAGAGTATCGCGCCGCCAATCCGGGCGGCTTTGGCTATACCTGGTTTTGCACGACCTTCGAGGCCTGGAAGCAGCGCGCTCGCCCGAGCATGCGTCAGACCCACATCGGTGGGGAGAAGGTGTTCGTCGATTTCGCCGGCGACACCATCGACATCTTCGATCCCATCACCGGCGAAGTGCGGGCCATGAAGCTGTTTGTCGCGGCGATGGGGGCCTCGAACTACACCTATGCTGAGGCCTGCCCAAGCGAGAGCCTGTCCGACTGGATCGGCGTGCATGCCAATCTGTTCAGGTATCTCGGCGGCGTGCCGAAGTTCGTGGTCTGCGATAATCTCAAGGCCGCCGTTACCAACCCCGATCGCTACGATCCCGGGATCAACCGAACCTATGCCGAGATGGCCGGCCATTATGGCACCGCGATCCTGGCGGCACGGCCTAGGCGGCCAAAGGACAAGGCCAAGGTCGAGGTCGCAGTCCAGATCGCGCAGCGCTGGATCCTGGCCCGCCTGCGCAATCAGCGCTTCTTCTCCCTGGCGGAACTCAATGCCGCCATCCGCAGCCTCGTCGTCGAACTCAACGCCCGCCAAATGCGGGGGTTCGGCTCCAGCCGCGCCGAACTGTTCGCCGAGATCGATCGTCCCAAGCTGGGGGAGCTGCCGGACCAGCCCTATGTCTTTGCACGCTGGAAGCGTTGCCGCGTCGCTCCCGACTATCACGTCGAGATCGATGGTCATTGGTATTCCACCCCTTACCGCCTGATCCGTGAACTCGTCGATGTGCGTATCGCCGACAAGACCGTCGAGATCTTCCACAAGGGCCAGAGGATCGCCAGCCACGCCCGTGCGCCCAACCGGCACGGCCACACCACGATTGCCGATCATATGCCGAGCGCCCATCGCCGCTACGGCAAGTGGACGCCGGGAGGCCTGATCGCGGCCGGCGAGAAGATCGGTCCATCGACCGCGGCGTTTTTCCAGGCCGTCATCGCAGCCCGGCCGCATCCCGAGCAAGGCTTTCGCACCTGCCTCGGCATTCTGTCGCTGGTCCGGACCTACGACAATGCACGCCTCGACGCGGCCTGCCGACGCGCCATCCTGATCAAGGCTCGCTCCGTCGCCTCGATCCGTTCGATCCTCAAGAACGGCCTTGATCGCGCCTTCCTCGACGAGACGTCCGACCACCAGCCGCTGCACCACGGCAACATCCGCGGCCAGGGCTATTTCCACTGAACCATGGAGATCTCAATGCTGACACACCCCACCCATGAACGACTGATCACGCTGGGCTTGACCGGAATGGCCAAAGCCCTCGAGGAGCAGCGACGATCACCGGATCTCGATGCCCTGACGTTCGAGGAGCGCGTCGGATTGCTGGTCGATCGCGAAGCCGCCGAGCGCGACACCAAACGTCTCACCACTCGCCTCAAGTTCGCCGCGCTGCGCCAGAGCGCATGCGTGGAAGACCTCGATTGGCGCACACCACGCGGTATCGACCGCGCCGTCTTCGCAAGACTTATCGGCGGCGACTGGATCGATCGCAACGAGAACCTGCTCATCACCGGGGCAACCGGACTCGGCAAAAGCTGGATTGCCTGCGCCCTCGGCCACAAAGCCTGCCGCGACAATCGCTCGGTCCAATACCATCGCGTGCCGCGCTTGTTTGAAGCACTCGCCCTTGCTCGCGGCGACGGCCGATATGGCCGAATGCTCAAAACCATCGGCCGGGTTCAACTCCTGATCCTCGACGACTGGGGCCTTTCGGTTCTCAATCCGTCCGAACGGCGCGACCTTCTAGAGATCCTTGATGATCGCCACGGTCGCGCCTCGACCATCGTCACCAGCCAGATCCCCGTCGAACATTGGCACGACGTTATCGGCGACCCCACCCTCGGCGACGCCATCCTGGACCGCCTCGTTCACAACGCCCACCGCCTGCAACTCACCGGAGAAAGCATGCGAAAACAAAACGCCCGCAATCAAGCTCTTGACGCAAACTCAAACGCCTGAACCAATCACCACGTCGGTCGAAGCGGCCGCTCATGATCGCGCGAAATACATGCTCACCATCGCGTGAAATCGTTGCTCACCATCAGCGAAATGCGCAGACAATTCAATGCTTCTGTGGGGAGAAGGTTCAGAGAACAGCGTTTTGGAGATAAGGGCTCTCCGTGGGGCTGTAGGAGGCTTGGAG
>DATNKC010000058.1:0-2342 GCA_035603615.1 Steroidobacteraceae bacterium
GGGCGCGGCGAAACTCGAGCGCGCCCGATGACCCTACCCTGGTTCGAGGTGGACTGGCCGGCGCCTCACGGAGTACGCGCACTCTCGACCCTGCGCGGCGACGCGCGCAGCGGTGCCAGCAAGGCTCCCTATGGTTGCTTCAATTTGGGCCATCACGTCGGTGACGATCCGGCTGCGGTCACTGAGAATCGTCGCCGACTGAAAGTCGCGGCCGGGTTGCCCAGCGAGCCTGACTGGCTGTCTCAGGTGCACGGAATCAGGGTCGCGGAGCTGGATTCACCCGCGGCCGCGGGTCCGGCGGACGCCGCGATCGCGCGCAGAAGCGCGAAGGTGTGCGCGATCCTCACCGCGGACTGTCTCCCCATTCTTTTTGCGAGCGACTCAGGCGACACCGTCGCCGCAGCGCATGCGGGTTGGCGTGGGTTGGCCGCGGGGGTGATCGAGGCCACCGTGCAGGCCATGGGAACGCCCCCAGGCAGCGTGGTGGCCTGGTTGGGGCCCGCCATCGGGCCTCAGCACTTCGAAGTCGGCGCAGAAGTGCGGGAGGCTTTTTTGGCGGCTGACCCTAACTCCGGCGAGGCCTTCGAGTCGAATCCCCACGGACGGTTCATGGCAGACCTGGGAATGCTCGCGCGTCGGCGCTTGCAACGGCTGGGGGTAAGCCGCATCTATGGCGGCGGTGAATGCACCTATACTCACGCGGATCGCTACTACTCGCACCGGCGCGACGGCATCACCGGGCGGCAGGCCACGCTAATCTGGCGAGAAGGGTAAAAATACCGTTGAATTAGCGGCTTTCCATCCCCATTTGGGTACGTATTCCAAGCGATTTTTCGAGGGATAGCTATGCGAATGGACAAGCTGACGACCAAATTCCAGCAGGCACTGGCCGATGCCCAGTCCTTAGCCGTTGGCCGCGACAATCAGTACATCGAGCCGGTGCACCTCATGGTGGCGCTGCTCGACCAAGACGGCGGCACGGCAAGGCCCTTGCTTGAGAAGGCCGGCGTTCAAGTCCCCAAGCTTCGCTCCGATCTGGCGGCAGCGCTCGACCGGATTGCGCAGGTCGATGGCGCGGGAGGCGAAGTCCTGCTCGGCAACGATCTGAACAAGCTCTTGAATGTCACCGACAAGCTGGCGCAGAAGCGCGGCGATCAGTTTATTTCCAGCGAGCTGTTCGTGCTGGCAGCGTGCGATGACCGGGGCGAGCTGGGCCGATTGCTCAAGGCCACCGGCGCGACCCGCGCCAATCTGGAAAAGGCCATCGAGGAAGTGCGTGGCGGCGCCAAGGTCGACGATGTGGGCGCTGAGGAAAATCGCCAGGCGTTGGAAAAGTACAGCATCGATCTGACCGAGCGCGCAACCCAAGGCAAGCTGGATCCGGTGATCGGACGCGATGATGAAATTCGCCGCACGATTCAAGTTCTGCAGCGGCGCACCAAGAACAACCCCGTGCTGATCGGCGAGCCCGGTGTGGGCAAGACCGCGATTGTCGAGGGACTGGCCCAACGGATCATCAACGACGAGGTGCCGGAGGGTCTGCGCAATAAGCGCATTCTCTCGCTCGATATGGGCGCGCTCATCGCCGGGGCGAAATTTCGCGGCGAATTCGAGGAGCGCCTGAAGGCGGTGCTGAATGACCTGGCGAAACAAGAAGGCCAGGTGATTCTGTTCATCGACGAATTGCACACCATGGTGGGAGCCGGCAAGGCCGAAGGCGCGATGGATGCGGGCAACATGCTCAAGCCCGCGCTGGCGCGGGGCGAGTTGCACTGCGTGGGCGCGACAACGCTCGATGAATATCGCAAATACATCGAGAAAGACGCGGCGCTCGAACGGCGCTTCCAAAAAGTCATGGTCAATGAACCCTCGGTCGAAGACACCATCGCGATCTTGCGCGGTCTCAAAGAGCGCTACGAGGTGCATCATGGCGTGGAAATCACGGATCCGGCCATCGTGGCGGCGGCAACCCTGTCGCATCGCTACATTGCGGATCGCCAGCTGCCCGACAAGGCCATCGATCTGATCGATGAGGCGGGTTCCTTGATCCGCATGGAAATCGATTCCAAGCCCGAGGCGCTCGATAAATTGGATCGACGCATCATTCAATTGAAGATCGAACGCGAGGCGCTCAAGAAAGAAAGCGATGAAGCGTCACGCAAGCGCTTGAGCACCCTCAATGAGACCTTGGCCGCACTGGAAAAGGAATATTCGGACTTGGAGGAGATCTGGAAGGCGGAAAAGGCCACGGTCCAAGGCGCCGCCCACATCAAGGAAGAATTGGAGCGCGCACGACAAGATCTCGACACGGCGCGCCGCGCGCAGGATTTGGCGCGCATGTC
>DATNKC010000059.1:0-4898 GCA_035603615.1 Steroidobacteraceae bacterium
ATGCGCTGAAGTTCAAGACATAGTCGCCAAGCGGCACCGTCATGAAGGAGAATTCGCCGTGCGCATCCGTCGTCGAGGACTCTACCCATTCGGATGTGGCGGATTTCAGCTTCACTTGAACTTCGGATAGCGGCCGGTGCTGCTGGTCGTGCACGACCCCCCGGACACTGCCCACATCGGCGGCGCGCAGCGGCGCGGCGCCCAACAACAACATCATCATCATCGCCGGCGACATCACCGCCGGCAGCGTAGCCCGCAGGCTTTTCGGCAATATGGAAATCATAGACCTCTCCTCACTCGCAATTGATATGCGCGCTCCCCTTTGAGGAAACGCGCGCAGCAGGTCATATCAATTCAAGCGAGCGAGGGAGGTCCGGTAGGCGGGTGGGAGCGCTCTGCGCGCTGATTTAAACGGGGAGCTTCGAAGACAAGGACCTGCAGGGTGGGTGCAGGACCCGCGGATTCGAAAACAATGTGATGCGAAATCGGTCCCGCGCCAGGCACGCTGCCAAATGGGCACAGTTCGAACTCGGCGTGCGTTCCCGCGTGGTGATGCACATGGGCAGGCATTCCCGCCATGGCGGTGGGACAGAGTTGCAGCGCAAAGGGAACGCCGTCCGCAGGCATGAAGCCGGCGGGAATATAGGCTCGAAACAGCAGCAGGGCCAGCAACAGAATGCCGGCCCATGAGCCTTTTTGCCTAAATTTAAAACCCTTTCGCATCACTCGCGCCGCTCGCGCCCTTCAAGCCGCGGCCGGCACCCGGGATAAGGGCCTGAACTTCCTGAACGCCGCGATGCCGAGTCCGACGAACAGGACCAACAGAATCGCCTGCGCAACCGCGAAGGGGGGTTCCTTCTGGGTCGGCGCCAAGGCGTGGAAGAACGCAATCTTTTGGAACGACTGCACCACCAGCACGAAGCAATTGAAGTACAACGCGATGATCGCGCTGATTACATAGATTCCGCGCCACGAACCGGCCAACTTGTAGCTGTACAGGGCGAGGATGGCAAGCGCCAGGAAAATCAGCGAGATGACGCCGATGACCTTGGGTGGATCGAGAGATCCAATCACACGCGGCGCGTCGACCGGCGTGGGAAACATGAAGCCGGTAACGCTGGTCGCCACCGTCAGAATCAAAAATAGCGTCGTCATGCCGGGCATGAGTCTCGCGCTCAACATACCGAGCGCCGCGAGGATGCCGCTGATGATGGCAATTACGCTGATGATCACATGAAGCTGTGTAAAGGCGGCGACTGACATCCCAAGAATCATGGCGAACCCTCCCGTGGGGGCTAATGGACCCCTTTGGCCGCAAGGGTACGCCGTTCGAAGGAATCCGTCAGCCGCGATAAAGGAAATTCGCGCCTTAGCGGAGATACGGAAATTCGCCCGTCGATCGGGGCTTGGCGATGTAGAAACCCTGGGCGAACCCTATCCCTAAGCGGCCCAACTCGGCCAGGACTTCGGGCGATTCGACCCGCTCGGCGATGGTTTGAATTCCCATGGCATTGCCGACCTGGCTGATGGCCGCGACCATGCTGCGATCGACCGGATCGCGGGTGACATTTTCGACGAATTGGCCGTCGATTTTAAGGTAGTCAACGGGGAGTGTTTTCAGATACATGAACGAGGACAGGCCGCTGCCGAAGTCATCCAACGCGAAATGGCAGCCGCGATTCTTGAGCTCGCGCATGAAGTACACCACGTTGCTCAAATTTTCGATGGCCGCCGTTTCCGTGATCTCGAAGCACATTGCGCCGGCCGCCAATTGCCCCGCGCTGAGTTCGGCGATGAGGAACTCGAGGAAGCGCTCATCGTTAAGGGAGGTTCCCGACAAGTTCACCGCAACCGTGAAGGGCTTGACGCCGGACTCGATGCGGTGCACAACTCGATCGAGCGCCTGTCGCACCACCCACCGGTCAATTGACGGCATGATGTTGTAGCGTTCCGCCGCCGGAATGAATTCGGCCGGCGCCACGATGGTTCCGGACTCATCGCGCAGCCGGAGCATCAGCTCGAAGTGCTCGCGCTCCTGCGCCTTAGGCTGGATCGGCACGATCGGCTGGTAGAACAATTCGAATCGGCTTTCGTCGCGGGCGCGCGCCAGTTTGGAGACCCAATGCATCTCCCGATGCCGCTCGGGCATGTCATCGGGCTTGTACAGCTGCACGCGATTTCGGCCGGAATCCTTGGCGGAATAGCACGCCACGTCGGCGGCGCTCATGACATTGGCGACGGTGGGTATCTCACTGGTGATTTCTACGATGCCGATGCTGGCGCCGACGGTGAGCACGCCGCCCTGCCAGGTGAATCGATAGTCGCGAATGCCTTGGCGCAGGTTTTCCGCAATACGCAGCGCCTGATCGCGCTCGCAATCCTGCAGCAGGATTCCGAACTCATCGCCGCCCAGGCGCGCGAGGGTGTCGCCGCCGCGCACGCGCGACTGAATGACGCCCGTGATCTGCTTCAACAGCAAATCGCCGGCGGGATGTCCACAGGTATCGTTCACCAGTTTGAATTGGTCCAAATCCAGGTACAAAAGCACATGGCGTGCCTGCAAATTCTGCCGCGCATCCTCGACGGCCACGGTCAGACGGTTCTCGAATTCGCGCCGGTTGATGAGGCCGGTGAGCGCATCGTGGCTGGCCTGGTAGTGCAATGCGCGGTGCAGGCGCCGCTCCTTGCTCACGTCATGGAACACCATGACGGCGCCGATCAAATTGCCCGCGCGGTCGCGAATCGGCGCCGCTGAATCCTGGATGGCGATTTCCTGGCCGCGGCGATTGATCAGGACCGTATGTTCGGCGAGACCCAGCAGCTGACCTTCGCGAAGACAGCGCGCGACCGGACTTTCGCCGCCTTCGCGGGTGACCTCGTCCACCACCGTGAAGATATTGCCGATCAGTTGTCCTTGTGCCTCGCGATTCTCCCAGCCGGTCAGACTTTCGGCGACCGGATTCATATAGTCGATCCGTCCTTCCGAGTCGGTGGTAATCACGGCATCGCCAATCGATTGCAGGGTGACTTGTGCGCGTTCCTTGGCTTGAAAAACCGCGGTCTCCGCTCTCTTGCGCTCGGTAATGTCGGTCAACGTGCCTTCGAAGCCGCACACCCGCCCGTTGGCGTCGCGCACCACGCGGCAGTTGTCGACCACCACCAGCATGGAACCATCCTTGCGGCGCATCACATATTCTTCGTTGCGCAACTCGCCCTCGACTTCGGCGCGGCGCGCGAAGTTCTCGCGATCGTTGGGATACCAGTACAAAGCGCCGGCAGGCACTTGATACAGTTCCTCGGCGGAGCAATAGCCGAGCAGGTTCACGAAGGCCGGGTTCGCGACGAGAATGCGACCGTCGCGGGTCGTTTGATACACGCCCTCCATGACGCTTTCAAACAAGCCGCGAAACTTCGACTCACTGTTGCGCAGGGCATCTTCCGCAGCGCGGCGTTCGATGGCGATGCCGGCAATCTGCGCCATGCGCACCATGAGCTCGTGATCGCGGGACAACGGAATCCCCGTTTGCCGGCGGTACACGGCAAAGGTGCCCACCACTTGGCCGTCCGATGCCACGATGGGCGCAGACCAGGCGGCCCTGAATCCGGCCTGACGCGCCGCCTCGCGGCGATATTCCCACAGCGCATCGGTCTCGATGTCGGCGACCGTGACGAGCCGGCTTAAGTAGACCGCGGCGGAGCACGAGCCGAAGCGGATGCCGATGGGCGCATAATCCATCGCCTGCACGAATTCGCGCGGCAGATTCGGCGCCACGCCGAAGCTCAAGGCTTGTTTCTCGCGATCCAAAAGGTTGATGGCGCAGCAGCTCTCGGGCATGGCGCGTTCGATCAATTCGCAGATTGCCTCGAGCGCCGCGCTCAAAGATGCGTTGGCGGCGATTTTTTCAAAGACCCGGCGCTCCCCTGAGGCGATCGCTTCCGCGCGCTTGCGCTCGGTGATGTCGATGATGCTCGCTCTGAGCAGGCGCCCGTTGGAACTCGGCAGACGCACGAAGCGCACTTCGCTGGGAAAGTTCTGACCGGCGGAATCGCAGTGCAGCCACTCGAACACCGGTACCTCGCCGGCCAGGGCACTCTCGATGTAGCCTCGCGCCACGCCAAAGGAAGGCGTGCCGTCAGCTTGCAGCAGCGGGCTGATCTTGTCCGGTCCGCTGGCGAGCAGCGCTGCCCGGCTCATCTTGAAGAAGCGGCAGGCGTTGTCGTTGACGTCGACGAACTTTCCGGCATCGACGTCGAACACCACGATCGCCTCGGGAGCATGCTCCACCAGCGTTCGGTAGCGGCCTTCGCTTTCGCGCACCGATACTTCGGCGAGATGCCGCTCGGTGATGTCGCGGATGCAGACGATATAGCCGTCCAGCCAATTGAGCTTGGCCTTGCTGACGGCAATCTCGATCGCGACCCGGCTGCCGCCTTTGACCAAGCCCCAGGTCTGCGTCGCGGCCAAGTCCACGTGCGTATCGTCAATTTTGGTGGCGAGACGCTCGAGGTAATCGCAGGGATGCTTGGCATCCACGTCGGCAAGCAACAGCCCGACAGAGCGGCCGAGAATCTCGGCGGGAGCGTAGCCGAAAATCCGCTCGCCGGTGTGATTGAAGGATTCCACGCGGCCGGTGTCATCGACCGTGATGATCGCGTCCTTGACGTTGTCGAGAATGGCTTGCAAGTGAGAGGCTGTTTGCTCGCGAATCTCGCGAGTCATCGCCTGCGCCTCATCGGACATCAGCTGCATCGAGCGCACCACGCCGCGCCGTTCGGCATCGAGCCGATCGTAATGCGCACTGATGGTCTTCAGGAGCTGATCTACATCAGCCGCGCCGCCGCGACCTCGCGTCTCCGCAATCTGCTTCTCCAGCAGAGGGTTGAGGCTGTCTGCAGAC
>DATNKC010000060.1:0-4882 GCA_035603615.1 Steroidobacteraceae bacterium
TGGGAGGCGGGAGTTCCGACGCCGCCACCTGCCTGATTGCACTGAATCATCTGTGGGGGCTCCATTGGCCGCGGGAAAAACTGGCGGCGATCGGCCTCAAACTGGGGGCAGATGTGCCCGTATTCGTGCATGGCCGGGTGGCTTGGGCCGAGGGAGTGGGGGAACGCCTGACGCCCTTGTACCCCCCGCTGGCGCCTACGGAAGCTAACTATTTGATTTTAAAGCCGAATGTCTTTGTCAGCACCGCCGCCGTGTTTCAAGATCCTGAATTGACAAGGAATTCTGCGCCCATCACAATTCACGGTTTCCTGGCGTCTGGTGGAAGGAACGATTGCTTGGGCGTGGTGCGACGCCGCTATCCTGAAGTTGCACATGCGCTCGATTGGCTATCGGTCTTCGGTTCTGCGCGCCTGACTGGCACGGGGGCCTGTGTTTTTTTGGCCTGTGAGAATAAGGATCTTGCACAAGAAATTTTGCGCAAGGTGCCGCCAGAGTTTGAAGGCTTTCTGGCTCGCGGACTGAATGACTCGCCCTTGCTTGAGGGATTGCGGCCCGGTTGATGCGGGTCGTCGGTTTTTTTCCAAGTTGGGGTGTCGCCAAGTGGTAAGGCAGCGGGTTTTGATCCCGCCATTCGGAGGTTCGAATCCTTCCACCCCAGCCATTTTGAGCAAGGTCGATGTCGCAAACAAATGAATTTGGCTCGTTGTCGATCGCGCTGTTCACGGGCAATGCCAATGCGCCGCTCGCGACGGAGATCACCCGCCACTTGCACGTGCCGTTGGGGCGCGCGGATGTAGATCGATTCAGCGACGGCGAAGTGAGCGTCGAGCTCAGAGAGAATGTACGCGGCCGAGACGTGTTCATTCTGCAGCCCACGCATCCGCCGGCTGAGCATTTGATGGAATTGTTGATGATGGCGGACGCCTGCCGGCGCGCCTCAGCGAAGCGGGTGACGGCCGTGGTGCCGTATTTCGGTTATGGCCGCCAGGATCGCCGGCCGCGTGCGACGCGCGTCGCGATCACCGCCAAGCTGGTGGCGAACATGATGACGCGCGCGGGCGTGGATCGATTGCTGACGGTGGATTTGCACGCGGATCAGATTCAGGGATTTTTCGACATCCCGGTGGATAATGTGTACGCATCGCCGGTGCTGCTCGGCGAGGTCTGGAAACAGAAGTACCAGAACATGATTGTGGTGTCGCCCGATGTCGGCGGCGTGGTGCGCGCACGGGCGCTGGCGAAGCGCTTGGATGATGCCGACTTGGCCATCATCGACAAACGCAGGCCGCGGCCGAATGAGTCGAAGGTGATGAATATCATCGGCGAAGTCGAAGGGAAGACCTGCGTGCTGGTGGACGACATGGTGGATACGGCCGGCACGCTTTGCCAGGCCGCGCAGGCGCTCAAGGACGAAGGCGCGCTCAAGGTCGTGGCCTACATCACCCACCCGGTGTTGTCGGGCCAGGCGATCGAGCGCATTTCGAAATCGGTACTGGATGAGTTGGTGGTCACCGACACCATCCCGCTGTCGGAGGCGGGCGCCAAGTGCAAGAAGATTCGCCAGCTGAGCGTCGCGGGACTCTTGGCTGAGACCATTCGCCGCATCAGCGACGAGGAGTCGGTGAGCTCGCTGTATATTGATTAGGTCGGTGCCTTGGCAATTGGTCGCGATGCCAGGGTGCTGTGTTTGTGATGTAACTGGAGAAGATTATGAAAACCTCTTTCGAACTCGTTGCCGAGTTCCGTGAGACGCAAGGCAAAGGTGCGAGCCGCCGCCTGCGTCATGACGGAAAAGTGCCGGCAATTCTTTATGGCGGCCACCTGGCCGCGCGTACTCTGACCTTGAGCCATCAGAAGCTGCTGATCATGCTCGAGAACGAGCGCTTTTATTCCACCATTTTGAATTTAAAGGTGGGCGATCAGTCGCAGGCTGCGATCTTGAAGGATGTGCAACGGCACCCATTCAAGAATGCGATCGTGCACATCGACTTCCAGCGCGTCGAAGAGAACGAAAAAATTCGCATCCAAATTCCGTTGCACTTCACCGGTGCGGCGATTTCGCCGGGAGTCAAGTCTCAGGGCGGCATCGTCTCGCATATGCGCAACGAGGTGGAGATTTCCTGTTTGCCGAAGGACCTGCCGGAATATATTGAAGTCGATATTTCCGGGCTTTCGCTCAACGAGAGCGTGCACTTGTCGCAGCTCAAAGTTCCGGATGGCGTCGTACTGGTGGAGCTGGCGAAGGAAGACGCGGCAGTGGTCGCGATTCATAGCCCGCGTGCTGAAGAGCCTGAGCCCACTGCCGCAGCAGCCGCTGCGCCGGGTGCGGAAGGGGCGGCAGCAGCCGCGGCACCGGCAGCAGCTGGGGCAGCCGCAGCGCCGGCGGGAGCCGACGCGGCCAAGGGAGCGCCTGCGAAGAAAGAAGAAGCCAAAAAGGAACCGGCAAAGAAAGACGCGAAGAAGTAGTTTTCCAAAAGCGTTGTGTCATGAGGGCCGTCGGTATGACGGCCCTTGTCTTTTGAAGGCTTGTGTTTAATGGCTGGTTTAGCGTTGCGCATTATCGTCGGTCTGGGCAATCCAGGCCCTGAACATCAGGTGACCCGCCACAATGCGGGTTTCTGGTTCGTGGACCTGCTTGCGCGCCGCCACGGCGGCGAGTTTCGCGATTACCGGAAATATTCCGGCGAGACGGCGAAGATCAGCATCGAGGGAAACGAGCTGGTGCTCTTGAAGCCCACGACCTATATGAATCGCAGCGGCCTGTCGATCCGCCAGTTGAGCGAATTCTACAAAATCGCGCCGACGGACATCCTGGTCGCGCACGATGAGCTCGACCTGCCGGTCGGCACGGTGCGATTGAAGCAAGGCGGCGGACACGGCGGCCACAATGGTTTGCGCGATACCATCGCCCATATCGGCGAGACGTTCTGGCGCATGCGCTTAGGGATAGGGCACCCCGGCAACAAGGCCGAAGTGATCGATTATGTACTGACGCGCGCGCCGCGTGCGGAAGAGGATCTGATTTTAGATGCGGTCGGAACGGCGGTGGATTGCATGCCGCTGCTGCTCGAGCAGGGCGCGGAACGCGCCATGACCCGATTGCACAGCCGTTCAGGAAAAGCTTAATGCCCATTCGTTGCGGAATCGTCGGTCTACCGAACGTGGGCAAGTCCACGTTGTTCAACGCGCTGACGCGCGCACAGATTGCGGCGGAAAATTATCCCTTCTGCACCATTGATCCGAATGTGGGCGTGGTGCCGGTGCCGGATCCACGCTTGGAAAAGCTGGCCGCCATCGTCCATCCCGAGAAGATTCTGCCGACGACCGTGGAGTTCGTGGATATCGCGGGTTTGGTCGCCGGGGCATCGAAGGGCGAGGGCCTGGGCAATAAGTTTCTCGCGCACATTCGCGAAGTCGACGCCATTGCGCACGTGGTGCGATGTTTCGAAAACGACGACATCATTCACGTCGCGGGCAAGATCGATCCTGCCGGCGACATCGAGGTCATCAATACCGAACTGGCGCTGGCGGATCTGGACAGCGTCGAGCGGGCGTACCAGAAGGCGCTGAAGGCGGCGAAGGCGGCCGACAAGGATGCCGTCAAATTACGGGACCTGCTCGAGAAGGTGCGGGTCCAGCTGAATCAAGCAAAAGCGGTTCGGCTGCTAAAACTGGACGTCCACGATCATGCGTTGCTGCGCGATCTGCACTTGCTCACCGACAAGCCCGTCATGTATGTCGCGAATGTCGACGAAGCCGGCTTTACCAATAACCCGCGCCTCGATCGGGTGCGCGAGATTGCGGCGGCCGAGGGCGCGATTGTCGTGCCGATCTGCGCGGCCATTGAAGCGGAGATCGCACAGCTCGACGAGGCGGACCGCGCCGAGTTTCTGGCGGAATTGAAATTGGACGAGCCGGGGCTGAATCGCGTCATCCGCGGCGGCTATTCATTGCTGGGCCTGCAGACCTATTTCACCGCAGGGCCCAAAGAGGTGCGCGCCTGGACGGTGCATGCGGGCGCCACGGCGCCGCAGGCGGCGGGCGTCATCCACACCGATTTCGAACGAGGGTTTATTCGCGCCGAAGTGATTGCCTACGACGACTTCGTTAAGTTCAAGGGTGAGGCGGGGGCGAAGGAGGCGGGTAAGTTGCGCTTGGAAGGCAAGGAATACGTCGTCAAGGAAGGCGATGTCATGCACTTTCGATTCAACGTGTAGGCCTGCAGACGTAATTGGGGAAAACGGCGAGATTCGCGTATTGACACGGAATCGGCGGGCGGGCCATATATACAGTCAAGCGGTCCTGGTCCGGTGGTCATTGGAAGTCGCGAGACCAAGAAAATGGATTCAGTTAAGGGCAAAGCGAATTCGCTGGTAAGCAAAGTTCACGGCAAGGAAAAACGCTGGAGCGCTGAATTTGCCGCCCTCCGCGAACTCTGCCTTGCGTCGGGCCTCAATGAAGAATTGAAGTGGGGCCAAGCTTGCTACGACCTGAATGGCGGCAAGATCGTTTTGATCCACGGTTTCAAGGAGTATTGCGCGCTGCTGTTCATGAAAGGCGCGTTGCTCAAAGACCCCAAGGGCATCCTCGTTCAGCAGACCAAGAATGTGCAGTCCGCGAGGCAAATTAGATTCACCTCGCTGGCCGATATCAACAAGCAAAAGACCGCGGTCAAGGCCTATATCGCGGAGGCCATTGCCGTTGAAAAATCCGGTGCAAAGGTGCAGAAGAAAGCCGTGGCAGATTACGAGATGCCCGCGGAGTTTCTAAATCGGTTGGATGATGACCCGGAGCTGGCGGAAGCCTTCCGTGCGCTCACTCCGGGAAGACAGAAGGGTTATTTGCTGCATTTTGCGGGGGCGAAACAATCCGCGACTCGCGC
>DATNKC010000061.1:0-2107 GCA_035603615.1 Steroidobacteraceae bacterium
AAAGACGCTGGATCGGTTGGTTTTACGGTATTGGGTTGCTGGCGCTCGCGGTAGGCGTCTCGGCGGCGATTGCCGAAGACGTGGGTGCCGTGCCGAAAAGCGCTGAGATTGCCATCCTGCGCGATCCGGGCACGCCGGCAGTCGGAGCGGCTGACGCTGACGTCATCCTGGTGGAATATTTCGATTGCAACTGTCCGTTTTGCAAAAAGCTGGCGCCCGCGCTGCAGGGGCTGTTAAAGGCGGATGCGCGGGTTTCGCTGGTGTACAAGGATTGGCCGATCTTGGGCGATGTCTCAGCGTACGCGGCGCGCTCGGCTCTGGCCGCAGGTTATCAAGGAAAGTATCTGCTCGCTCATGACACGTTGATGGCGGCCGCGCGCCTCGCGTCCGACTCTCAGGTCGATTCGCTGTTGCGAAATGCGGGCTTGAACATGGTCCAACTGAAAGCCGACGCGCTTTCACACGGCGCAACGATCAACGCCTTGCTGCAGCGAAACGATACCGAAGCAAGGGCACTGGGCATTCGCGGTACGCCGGGCCTTCTGGTGGGCCGGCACATCATCAACGGTGTCTACGATGTCGCGGGACTTGAGCAGGCTGTCGCGATTGCCAGGCGCGAGCGCTAGGCACTGAGGGGCTAACCCTTGAGCCACGCCACGGTGGCGATGCCGGCGAAGGTCATCAGCAAGGAACCGATCAGGTGCGCACCTACAGCACCCAACGCAACGATCGATCGGCCGGATTGCATCAGCATGACCACCTCAGCGGAGAATGTAGAGAACGTCGTCAGGCCGCCACAAAATCCCGTGGTAATGAAGAGCCGCCACTCAGGCGCGAAGGTGGGGTAGGTGGTGAAAAACGCAATCGCCACGCCAATGACGTAGCAGCCAATCAAATTGGCCGCCAACGTACCCGGCGGGATCGCCGGGAAATAACGGTTCAAGAATATCGCGAGATACCAGCGGAACAGGCATCCCAGCGCACCGCCCACGGCCACTGCAATGAACGACCGCCACATGGGATTAGTGCGAACTCCTAAACCAGTAATACAGGGGGACACCTAGTAGCAGCAGCGCTGCGCCCCAGAGGACCGCCTCCGCGCCGGCGCCGATGATTGCCCAGAGAGAATAAGCGGTCGCCAGGATCCCGACAATGCCCAAGGCGACCGATCTCCCGCGCGCCGCTCCCAATTGTTGCGTCCATTGCAGGCGCAACAGCGCCAACGAGCAGAGTGCGTACAAGACCAGGCAGGCGGTGGTCGAGAGCAAAATCATGAACGTGAATACGCTGACCATGGACTTCTGATAATTCGCGAGAATAAGCAGTGTCGCCAACGCGCTGCCGAAACACAGACCAAACCCCGGGGTGTTGTGTACGGATTCGCGCGCAAAGATTCGCGGGAACTCGCCGCGGTTCGCCATCGCGCGAGGCAGCTCGCCCTGCAGCAGAATCCACCCGTTCAATGCGCCGAATGCGCTGATTGCCGCGAATACCGCCACGAGTTTTCCGGCGCCCCTGCCCCAAAACTGCGCGGCCAAATCCACAAAGGGTGCATTGGATTGCGCCAGCGTCGCAGGGGGAACCAGCAGCAATACCGTCGTGCAGGCAACAGCACAGATCAGCGCGGTGATTACCGTGCCGAGCAGCGTCGCGATGGGAATGGTGCGCGCCGGATTGGTCACTTTGTCGGCCGGGATGGTGGCTGACTCCAGCCCGAGCAGTGCCCAAAGCGTCAACGTCGCCGCGGCCGTCACGCCGCTGACGGAGAGCGGAATACTCAGCGTCGACACGGCGCTGTTCGAATGCAGGGATGTGAGGCCCAGCGCGCCGACCGCCAGCAGCGGCAGTATTTTCAATACGGTGGTGACGCCCTGAACCCAGCCGGAAGCCTTGATGCCATACCAATTCACGAAAGTCAGCAGCCACAGAAGCAGCAACGTCGTGAGCGCCGATGCACCCGGTTTCTCCGCGATCCAGGGGAACAAGGGACTGAGATAACTCACACCGGCGGTGGCGATCGAAACGTTTCCGACCCAGATTGAAATCCAGTAGCCCCATGCCACGACGAAGGCAATCAACGGACCGAATGCTACATGCACATAAGCGT
>DATNKC010000062.1:0-4562 GCA_035603615.1 Steroidobacteraceae bacterium
CGGCGCACAGGCGACAATGCACGGAAGTATTTTTTCGCGGAATGGAAATCCATCGATATCCCCTTGCTGTTTTTGTTCTTCGGGGTATCGCTGCGGGCACCCCGTTCGAAGCGCCGCTTACGCTAACACAATGATCGTTACAGATGTCGCCGCGCGTTTCGTATTATGTCACGGCGATGCCGGATTCTGTCTCGCCGCGTCGGCAACCTGCGTCTTTTCGCGTCGGTGCAGGGTGTCGAAGTAGCGCTGTGCCAGGGTTCGATAGATCAATGGCAATTCGCTGTCTTTGACCAAGATCGCGTGGCCGTGGGTGAGAGGTTTTTCGGCCTCGGGGTAGCGACCAAGGCCGGTCAGCGCCGCACCTTCCGCGCATTCGGCGAGCGCGGTACGCCAGTGATCGGGGGACAACGCCGTCGTGTAGATTGCCTTGGCGTTGCGCGCGAATTCGAGGGCCTCGATGAATTTCTTTTGGTCCACTCGGAGGATGGCGAGAGCGATCAGACTCGAGGCGACGTCCGGGTGCTGGGCATTCAGCAACCGGCGACGCATGGCTAGTCCCTCTTCCAGATAGACGTCCGCTTCCGTGTCTTCGCCCCCCATCGTCAGCCAAGAACCGATCACGTTCAAGACCCGGGCGGTCTCCGGATGATCCGGCGGGTACGCCTTGCGATAAATCCCGAGGACCTCCCGCATGTTCGCGAGGGCCTCGCCAGTTTCGCCGCGGTCGTACTGCAACGAGGCAAGATTGAGCAGCGTCCGCCCGACTTTCGGGTGTTCGGGACCGAGCAATTCGCGCCGCATGTCGAGAGATTGTCGGTAGAGTTTCTCGGCGCCGGCGAGATCGCCCTTGTCCTGCACCGTCATGGCAACGTTTTCCAGGCCGTTGGCGATTTCCGGATGCTTGTCGCCGAGCAGCTTCCGGTTCATCGCCAGCGATTCCCGGTAGAATTTCTCGGCCTCGTTCAAATCGCCTTTTTCGTACAGCAGCAGTCCCATGTCGTTGAGCGCTTCGGCCAGATCCGGATGCGGCTCGGCGCCGCGCAGCGCGCGCTGCATGGCCACGGCCCTCTGCATCAGCGGAATCGCTTTATTGAGATCGCCGCCGTCGTCGATGGCTCGGGCCAGATCCTTCAGCGTGCGCGCGACCGCGGGATGCGTCTCGCCATACAGCGCCTTCTGCCGCTCCAAGGTCTCGCGCAAATTCTCCTCGGCGTCCGCATAGCGTCCTTGCTTGGCGTGCAAGGTGCCCAGGCCGTAGAGCGAATTCGCCAGTTTTTCCTGACTTTGCCGATCGTTCGGGCGCGCCGATTCAATGCGGATCGCTTCGCGGTACGCCTTTTCGCCCGCGTCGTAGTCGGCTTGCAGGGCCATCAGGTCCCCTTGATGACTCAAGGAATCCGACAGGTCCAAAGGATCGATGCCCTGCAGATGCCGTCGTTTCACGACGGCCGCATCGAGCAGCGGCCGCGCTTGCGCAAACAGACCGAGCCCCATATAAACCGTACCCACCGTGTCCATCAGCGTGGCCTGAATGGCCGGCTCAGCCGCCAACTCGCTCTCGATACGGACCGCGCCCTTGTCCATCATCTCGCGCGCGGTCACCGTGCTGCCGCGCGCTTCGCTGGGATCGAAGATCCTAAACAGATCGACCAGGAACCGGGTCGCCTCTTTGGAGGTACGGGCCTCTGCCTCGGCGCGCAAGGTCTGGCGCTGCGCGGCGGCCCGCTGCACGAGGGCATAGGCGGCGAGGCCGCTGGTGAGGACCATGCCGGCCGCGGTCGCGCACGAAAATGCGAACAGGCGCGCATTGCGGCGTTGTTGCTCGCGGCGCCGTAACGCGTCGTATCCGACACCGAGTAGTCCGGAGATCAGTTTGAGCTTGGCGTTGTTCTTGCCGTCCTTGCCCGGACGCGCATCGGCCGCGATCGGTTCGGTGCGCGCGGAGCTTAAGTTGCCATCGCTCCCCAGGCGAAAGCGCAGGGCAGGCGGGAAGCATTCTTCCGCCTCGCGTCCGGGCAAGTCGCTGGCATTCGGTTCGCCGCCGACAATGATGCAGAGGATCCGGTCTTCGCGCCCGAGGCGCTTGAACGCGAGAATCTCCGCGTTGACCCATTTCGACTGCGCTGACTGCGGTGAGCAGATGACAATCTGGGCGGCGGACCCGGAGAGCGCGGCATTGATCAAGCCACCGAGATCGGTGGCACTCGGCAGTTCGTCGCGGTCCTTGAAAATGGGCGCCAGCCGCTTCGGTACCTCGCCCAGGGCGGTTGATGTGCCGATCAACGACTTCGGCGGACGGTATCTCTCGAGGGACCTGTGCAGCCAAGACGCCCAAGCCGAATCCCGGTGGCTGTAGCTGATAAAGGCACGGTATTGGGGCGCGTCCACTCTATCTTCTTCTGGTGGCTGTTGACTTGGCGTCAATGGCCGCAGGGATCAAGCAGCCTCGCGGCTAGTCTACTGAAGACCTACAGCGCCCGCTACAATAGCGGCAATCCACGGAGTGAGAAGACACATTGTGAAGATTCGTAAGGCGCTGCTCGCATCGGCCGCAATCGCGTTTGTCATGACAACGGGTGCAACTGCGGGGGCTGGCGGTGGCGGCGGCGGCGGTAAAGGCCTGCACACCCCGCGCACGGAAGGGGCCGACTTGTTGCCGAATGCGGGCCGGGATGCACTCAGGCAGGTGGTTCAGAATCAGTGCCTGCCGAATTGGCAGAAACATCATGAGCCCTCGCCCTGCGAGCGCATCTGGCTGTCCAGCCCACAGCCGGACAGCCCGGGTTATGCCGTGCTCGAGGATCGCAAGGGTGGTGCGCACTATTTATTGATCCCGCTTCAGACCTTTTCCGGCACCGACAGCGGCGAGCTCTTGGATCCTGACTTGCCGAACTATTTTTCGCAGGCCTGGGGCGCGCGCGATCTCTTGGACAGCTATGTCGGCCATGCGGTCCCGCGCGCCGCGGTGGGGCTCGCGGTCAATTCGGTGCGGGCGCGCGACCAAGACCAATTCCACATCCATATAGAGTGCCTGCGGCCGGAGGTATTCGACGCCCTGCACGCCGCGGCTGCGCAGCTCACCGCCAAATGGTCGCCGATCACGGTCATGGGCTTGACCTATCAGGCCATGCGCCTCGCGGATAAAAGTCTTGAGGCAGTGAGGCCTTTCGACCTGGTGGCACAACAGAGCGCCGATGCCAGGCACCACCTCGAAACCTATAACGTGCTCATCGCCGGCATGCTGTACCCGGATGGCGCCGGTTTCGCGATCCTGACGAGCACCGGTCCCAGCGCTGAATTGCTATTGGATCCGGGCTGCACCGCGGGCGGCGGCGGTGGCTGAGGCGAGCGGTTACGCACATCGCGCTCAATGTAGTTGCTGCGGTCCTGATCCTCGTGGGTTTGGCGGGCGCGGTGGTACCGATGCTGCCCGGCATCCCGTTGATTTTCGGCGGCATTTGGCTCGCCGCCGCGGTGGACCATTATCAACATGTGGGTTCAGGCTGGCTGATCGCTATCGGTAGCATCGCCGCGGTCGGATTGGTCTTGGACCTGACCGCGGCCGCGTTGGGTGCCAAGCGAGTCGGCGCGAGTGCCCGGGCCGTCTCGGGCGCGCTCATTGGCACGCTCGTCGGTCTATTCTTCGGTATTCCGGGACTGATTGCCGGACCCTTTATCGGCGCCCTGGTGGGCGAACTGTCCGCGGGAGGCAGTTTGCAGCGTTCGACGCATGTCGGCATTGCGGCGTGGATCGGTCTGCTCTTCGGCACCCTGATCAAGTTGGCGGCCTCCATCATGATGGTGGTGCTGTTCGCGGCAGCGTGGTGGTGGAATCGGCAGCCCGGTTGATGATCAGGCGGGGAGGAGGGATTGTGCAAATACAGCTGAATGTGAACGGTCATCCCCGCCAAGTCGACGTTGAGGCGGATGCTCCCTTGCTGTGGGTGATCCGTGATGAGCTCAATCTGACGGGCACGAAGTTCGGATGCGGCGTTGGCGCCTGCGGCGCGTGCACCGTGCATGTCAACGGCAAGCCGGTGCGCAGCTGCGTACTGCCGGTTTCCGCGGTCGTCGATACGCAGGTCACCACGATCGAGGGAATCGGTACGGAGGCCTTAAGTGCCGTGCAGGCGGCATGGATTCTGCATCAGGTGCCGCAGTGCGGGTACTGTCAGTCGGGCGTCATCATGGCGGTGAGCGCGTTGCTGGCCAGCAATCCCACTCCCACGGAAGAGGAACTGGGCGCGGTCATTACGAACATTTGCCGCTGCGGCACCTACACTCGAATGCGCGCGGCGGTCAGTTCGCTGGCGGCCAATGGAGCTCGAAAGTGATCTCCCGGAGAAGGGTCCTGCTCGGCGGAGCGGCGACAGCCGGGACCTTGATCGTCGGTTACGCTCTGTGGCCGAGTGGAAGGATCGGGCGCGCCGATCGGCTCGCCGCCAAAACGGGCGAACGGTTTCTCGCCTACTGGATCAAAATTGCCGACGATGACATCGTCACGGTCGTCATCCCCCACTGCGATATGGGCACCGGCATCTTTACTGCCTTGCTGCAAATGG
>DATNKC010000063.1:0-16479 GCA_035603615.1 Steroidobacteraceae bacterium
GCGCGCGGCAGGCGCGCAATGAAGGGGCCGTCCTCGCGGCTCATCAGTCCCCTTAAGGCGGCCTCGACCTCTTCGGCATCCGCGAATTCGCATAGCCGATTGGTGCGCGAGCGCAGCTCGCCCGGCGTCTGCGGACCACGCAGGAGCATCACACAGATGATGCCGAGTTCCTGCTTCGTAAACTTCAACGAACCAAACTCGGTGTTGCAAAAGCGGTGTTTGTACTTCGTGACGCGCCCGCCGTAGCCGGCGGATTTGTCGCTGACAAAATGTTTCTTCATCAGCGAATCGACCGATTGCTGCACTTCGGACTCGCTCAACTCGAGCACGGGTTCGCGATTGGTTTTTTGATTGCAGGCGTTGGTCAGCGCATTCAAGGAGAGCGGATACTGATCGGGAGTGGTTATTTCCTTCTCGATCAGGCAACCGATGACGCGTGCCTCGTTCGGCGTAAATACGATGTTCATGACCGCTTCCAACTCGGCGCCGGTTGATCTACCGTAGCGCTCTTGATTCCAAATGAACGACAGGATATTTGCAAATGAAAACCAAAGCCGCAGTTGCCACCGCCGCCCGCAGTCCGCTTGAAATCATGACGGTGGATCTGGACGGTCCGAGAGCCGGCGAAGTATTGGTGGAAATCAAGGCCAGCGGTGTCTGTCACACGGATGAGTTTACCCGTTCCGGGGCGGATCCAGAGGGGTTATTTCCCGCCATTTTAGGCCATGAAGGCGCCGGCATCGTCGTGGATGTCGGCCCCGGCGTAACCTCGGTGCGAAAGGGCGATCATGTGATTCCGCTCTACACACCGGAATGCCGGCAATGCAAATCGTGCACCTCGCAGAAGACCAATCTGTGCACCGCGATCCGCGCGACTCAGGGCAAAGGCCTGATGCCGGACGGCACCAGTCGTTTTTCAATCGGCAAGGACCTGGTGCACCACTATATGGGCTGCTCGACTTTCTCGAATTTCACCGTGCTACCCGAAATCGCCGTCGCGAAGATCCGCGAGGACGCGCCCTTTGACAAGGTGTGCTACATCGGCTGCGGCGTGACGACGGGTATCGGCGCGGTCATCAACACGGCGAAGGTGGAGGCGGGCGCCAATGTGGTGGTGTTTGGCTTGGGCGGCATCGGCCTGAATGTGGTGCAGGGCGCGCGCATGGTCGGCGCCAACAAAATCATCGGCGTCGATTTGAATCCCAAGCGAAAGGCGCTGGCGGAGAAATTTGGCATGACGCACTTCGTCAATCCCAAAGAGGTCGGCGGCGATCTGGTGGCGCATTTGGTTGCGCTCACCGACGGCGGCGCCGACTACAGTTTCGAATGCATCGGCAACGTCGATCTCATGCGTCAGGCATTGGAATGCTGCCATCGCGGTTGGGGCGTATCGGTCATCATCGGTGTCGCCGGCGCGGGCAAGGAGATTTCGACGCGGCCATTCCAGCTGGTGACGGGGAGGGTGTGGAAGGGTACCGCCTTTGGCGGCGCACGCGGGCGCACCGATGTGCCGAAGATCGTCGACTGGTACATGGACGGCAAGATCAACATCGATGATCTCATCACGCACACAATGCCTTTGAACGACATCAACCGCGCATTCGAGCTGATGCATTCCGGCGAATCGATCCGCAGCGTCGTGCTGTTCTCATGAGCGGCTTGGTGCTGATTTCGGAGCACGCCTGCTACGGCGGCGTGCAGCGCTTCTATCGCCATGAGTCGCAAGAGACTCGCGGCCCGATGAAATTCTCGGCCTATCTGCCGCCGCAGGCTGCTTCAAGCAAGGTCCCCGCGCTGTACTTTCTCTCTGGGCTGACCTGCACCGAGGAAACGTTCTGCATCAAATCGCACGCGCAAAAATACGCCGCGGACTTAGGACTCATGCTCATCTCCCCCGATACGAGTCCGCGCGAGCCGCGCATACCGGGAGACGCCGATCACTGGGACTTTGGGTTTTCGGCCGGGTTTTATCTGGACGCGACGCAGGCGCCGTGGTCGGACAACTATCGGATGTACAGTTATGTCGTGCGGGAATTGCCGCAGATTGTGACGGCCCACCTGCCCGCGCGCGCTGGCGCAACCGGCATTTTCGGGCACTCCATGGGCGGCCATGGCGCATTGACGCTGGCGTTGCGCAATCCGTCGCTGTATCAATCGGTGTCGGCGTTTTCCCCCATCGCGGCGCCGATGCAATCGCCTTGGGGCAAGAAAGCCTTTGCCAATTACCTGGGGCCGGACACTGAAACCTGGCGCGCGCACGACGCGACGGAATTGGTGGCACGACGCCCTTACCCCGGCCCCATCCTCATCGATCAAGGCACCGCGGATCAATATCTGGCGGCCGAACTCAAGACGGAGATATTCGCGGCCGCGGCGGCGAAGTCGGGGCAGCAGTTAACCTTGCGCATGCAGCCGGGCTACGATCACGGCTACTACTTCATCCAAACCTTCATGGCCGATCATTTGGCGCATCATGCGGAGCAGCTCGCGAGATCGCATTGACCGGCTTGCGATTACCGGTATGATTCGCCCACGCGCAAGGTTCCCGCAAGGGACTTAAATCGGAACGCGGTGTAATACCGCGGCTGCCCCCGCAACTGTGACCGGATAGCGAACGTCCACGAGACCACTGAAGCTCATGCAGCTTTGGGAAGGAGGACGCGAGCAATGACCCGGGAGCCAGGAAACCCGCCTCGCGCCGTCGTCTAGTTACCGGCCGGGGTGCGCTGATAACTGCGGGGGAAACCGTCGTGACGACAGTGTGGAGTCGTCGTCGCGGGAGCCTTCGGTTGAAGAATTCAAATTCCTATGCCTCCGCGCGCCGGCTCTTGGCCCCAATCCAGGAGAGTCTCGTGCGTAAATTTTCTCATCGCTCGCTTATTTTGCTTGCCCCCGTGTTTTGCGTTGCCAGTCTGGCGAAGGCTGAACCCACCGATCTGCCCGATACCATCGTCGTGACGGCGACGCGCATCCCGACGCCGGAAGATCAGGTTGCCAGCAGCATTACCGTCGTTACTGCGGACGACATCGCCGCCAGGCAGCTGCAAACGCTGCCCGATGTGCTCAAGGAAGTGCCGGGATTGAATCTGGTGCAAACGGGGGGCCCGGGAGGACAAACCTCGGTGTTCATGCGCGGCACGAATTCCAATCACACCAAGGTGCTGGTCGACGGCATCGATGTCAGCGATCCGAGCAATCCCGGCGGTGCTTTCGATTTTGGACAGTTTCTCACCCAGGATATTCAAAAAGTCGAGATTTTGCGCGGGCCGCAAAGCGGACTGTACGGCTCGGACGCCATCGGCGGCGTCATCAACATCATCACCAAAAGCGGCTCCGGTCCCGCCCAGTTCAATGTCGGCGTGGAAGCCGGATCCTTCGACACGTTCAATCAAACTGCGGCCTTGAGCGGCTCGCTCGATCAATTCCACTACGCGGCGACTGTCGAGCATTTTCATTCCGGCGAGACCCCCGTCACGCCGCTCGATCTATTGGCGCCGGGCGAGCAGCGCATCGATGACTACTACGACAACCTCACTGCGTCCACCAAGCTGGGCTTCGATGTCACGGAAAATCTCGATTTAGGGTTGGTTGCCCGCTATACCGACGCGCACTTGCGCCTCACCGGCGAAAACGAGAATAATTTTCCGGCGGATTTCCCGGAGTCGGCGCAGAGCGAGAACGACACGCTGCAAACTTACATGCGCGCGACGGCACATCTGCTGTCCTTCGCCGGCGATCTCGAGCAGACGCTGGGGCTGGCGTACAGCAATATCAAATCCTCGGATTTTGACCCGCTATTTCCACGCAGCGACACGTTTGGCGAACGTGTGAAGTTCGACTGGCAAGGAATCATCAAGCTCGCGGCGGATGAAAAACTGGTGCTTGGCGCCGAGCATCAGCGCGACGAAATTACTTCGCCCATTTCGGCGAGTACCAGCATCGATTCAGGCTATGCCGAGCTGCAGTCCAGTTTCGGCGATCGGCTATTCGACACCATCAGCGTGCGCTACGACGACAATGACCGGTTCGGCGGCAAGGTGACCTATCGATTTGCGCCGGCATTTCTGATCACGGAGACCGGCACCAAACTCAAGGCCAGCATCGGCACGGGATTCAAGGCGCCGACCCTGAATCAGTTGTTCCAAAGCTCGCCGGCTTTCGATTTCTTCGCCAACCCCAATTTGAAGCCGGAAAGCAGCGTGGGCTGGGATTTGGGTGTCGAACAGGCGCTGGCGGCCGATCGAGTCAGATTCGGTGTGACTTACTTTCACAACAACATCAAGAATCTGATCGACGACAATGCCGACTTCACCACCGAAATCAATGTCGGGCGCGCCGTCACGCAGGGCGTCGAAAGCTTCGCTGCGTATCAGCCGATCCAGGCGTTGACCTTCAGGCTGGACTACACCTACACGGAGGCGATGGATGAGATCGCCGATCAAGAGCTGCTGCGCCGGCCCAAGCATAAGGGCAGCCTGAGCACGGCGTGGCAGGCGACCGACCGCTTGTCGTTGAGCGCGACCGTGCTCTCGGTCAGTTCCTGGGTTGACGGCAATCGGGACTTCTCGATTCCGCGCTTGAATGCGCCGCCGTACACGACGGTGGATGTTGCGGCGGCTTACCAGCTAAGCAGCAACTTGAGCGTATACGGCCGGGTGACCAACCTATTGGATCGACACTACGAAAATCCGGTCGGATTCCTGCAACCGAGCATTGGCGCGTTTGCCGGAATCAAGACGAAATTCTAGCGCACCAGAACCTGCGGTTCGGAGGTGATGCGGCCGTCGAAATCCGTCCACACATGCTGCGCGAAGTCGTACAGCTTGCAGCGGCGCACGGTGTTCCAGTAGTAGCGCCACGTGAAGACTTCGGAGTTCAGTCTTTCGTCCAGGGTCGCGGCAAGTTTCGCTTGCGCTTCCTTGAGGCGATAGAGCGGAATTCCCATATTCACGTGGTGCGCGCCGTGCTCGAGAATGTAGTGGATCAAGCCGTCGAGCGGACGCATGAGCTTGATGTGCACGGTGGTGGTCGCATACCCGGCATTGGCGGTCCATTGGTCGCGCCGTTCATACCAGGCTACCCGCGGATGGGTGTGCTGCACATAGATCACGAACCCCATCAGGCAGTTCCAAATGCAGAACGGGATGACGAAGCCGAATATCAACAGCGACCAAATCGACCGGCCGCTATAGACGCCCCACACCACCAAGCCGCCGACCCACAGAGCGCCAAAGCCCGCCACCAGTAGGCTGTCCCAGGTGTAGCTGAGCCGGCGCGTGGCGACGTGCTTACGTCCCGGGAAAAACAGTTTCTTCCACCACATTTCGATCATGTAGTAGACGCCTTGGCCGAAGCCGCTGCGATAGATGCGTTCCAACCAGCGCCGGATCCACGGCAACTTGACGAACTCGGCGGGCGAGTAGGGCGTCCAAACGTAGTCGCGCCCCTTCAAGTTGGTGAAGCCGTGATGGGCGAGGTTGTGGCCGATCTCCCAGAGACTGAACGGGGTCAGCGAGGGCAAGAAAGCGATTCGGCCAATCCACTTATTCAGCGTCTTATTCGGGGTGTACGAGCCGTGGCAGGCATCGTGGCCTATGACGAACAATCGCGCGATCCACAGGGCCGCCACCAAGGAGGCAAAAACTTTGATCCACCAAGACTCGACGACCAACAAGCTGGCGATTGCGACGCCCAGCACCAGCCAGTCGAGCAGGAACCAAATGACCGGCGTGGCGACCCCGGGTTTGACCGCAAAAGGTTGCAGCAACTTCTGAAACCTAAAACGCGATTTGTCAGGGGGCAGGGGCGCCGCGGAGGGCACCTTGGAAGCGGAATCTTCTGATTTACGAACCGGCGATGTTTGCACTCAAAGCCCCGTGTGCACGTGGAGAGGTGGACTTCACATTATACGCCGAGAATGCTGATACGCACGGACTTGCGTTAGGCTGTCTCCGCGTCCGGCCACAGCAAAACCCCTAAATGCTCGCAGGCCTCGATCAGGGCGGTCGCCGCTTCCCGAGTACTGGCATCCAGCCGCCTGTCATGGGTTAACAGCCATGTCAGCCTGGCCCGGCGCGAGCGGGCCGACGGTTCGCTGTCGAACAACGCCGGAAACAGGCCCAGCGCATCGACAAACTCGCGCATTGCCGCCGTGGACGGGGCATTCGGCGCCGGGGTAAGCAGCAATTTCAGCCAGGTCACGCAGCGTTTGGCGAGTCCGGCGCGTGTCAGCCCAAGGCCCGTGCGGCGCCGCGATTCACCGTCCGCCAGAGAATCGGCAAGATTGCGGTAGCGCTCGATGGCGGCCTCTTCCGCGGCCACCGACGGGCTGGCATCGGACAAAATGGCGCGCAGCACATCCCCCAACAGCAGCGAAAGCGATTCAGCCAGAAATCGCTGGCACTGTTCTGCGTCCGGACGCGAAAGTTGATCCCAGGAGAGCGGTCCTCCTATTCGTCGGGCATTCGGCGACTTAGACATGACTCCCAGTGTAGCGTCTCTATAGCCCATCGCAACTATCTCAAAGTGCGACGAACATCACCGACAGAAAAATTTAATGATTGCAGATGTATGATGACCGTGATTGCACGCTAGACCTCAACTTGCTCCCGGTAAAGTTGTCTCCTTGGCACGAGGCGTGCGGCGCATCGTGGCCGGCAATGCCGGGATGATGACGGGGCCGGGAACCAACACCTATCTGCTGGGCGAGGATGAGATCGCCGTTCTTGATCCGGGGCCCGATGAGGCGGCGCACCTGGAGTCGATTTTATCGGCGGCGGGCGCTGCCATTCGCTGGATCATCGTGACTCATACCCATCGCGATCACTCGCCGCTGGCCGCGGAGCTTGCGCGACGCACCGGCGCAACCCTGATCGGGTTGCCGCCTCCTCACGATGGTCGGCAGGACGAAAGCTTCGTGCCGCAGCACCGGCCGGCGGATGGCGAGCGCCTTCTCCTGGGTAATGTTGAATTGACCGCGATCCATACGCCGGGCCATGCGTCCAATTGCGTCTGTTATTTCCTGGCGCGGGAACGCCTGCTGATCACCGGCGATCACGTGCTCGAAGGGGTCTCTCCGGTGATTTTGCCGCCCGATGGGAATATGGGCGATTACCTGAACTCGCTCGATAAATTGTTTGCCTACGACTTCGAGAAAATTGCCCCCGGTCACGGCGATCTCATGGATCAAGGCAAGAAGGTGCTCGAGGCGTTGCGCGCGCACCGCCTTGCGCGCGAAGAGAAGGTTCTGGGCAACTTGGGCAAGCTGCGGGAAGCGAGCCTCGATGCCCTGATACCGGTGGTTTACGACGATGTGCCTGTGGACCGGCATCAATGGGCGCGGCTGACATTGCAGGCGCATTTGATCAAGTTGGCGCAGCAAGGTCGCGTCAGCGAACTGAACGGAATCTGGCGCCTGCTCCCATGAGTTCGCGGCTGGCCGTGTCGCTGCGCGCCGCGGGCGTGCGGCGCGGCGGCAAATGGGTATTGCGTGGCATTACTTGGCAGCTCAAGCCTGGTGAACGCTGGGCACTGCTCGGCGAGAATGGCGCCGGCAAAACCCAGTTGCTCAAGCTTTTGAGCGGCGACATTTGGCCGACACCCACGCGTGCTGCCACCGCGGCGCGCACCTATCGGGCGGGGCGGCATGCGCTGGAGTTGCGCGAGGCAAAGCAGCGCATCGCGTACTTGGGCGGCGAGCGGCAGGATAAATACGCCCGCTATGCCTGGAATCTGCGCGTGCGGGATGTGGTTGCCACCGGCCTGCACCGGACCGACCTGCTGCTCTCGCCGGCAACCCGTACGGAAGCCAGACAGGTGACTGCAATGCTGCACGCCTGTGGCATTCAGGGACTGGCTGCGCGGGAGTTTCTCTCCTTGTCCTACGGAGAGAAGCGCCTGGTGTTGCTGGCCCGGGCATTGGTGCAGCAGCCGGACTGGCTCTTGCTCGACGAGCTGTACAACGGCTTGGATGGCGAGTACCGCCGGCGCATCGACTCAGTGCTTGCCGCTGCGCGCGCCAAAGGCCAGTCCTGGGTTGCGACGGCGCATCGTGCGATGGACGTGCCGCCAGGAACGCGATCGCTGCTGGAACTGTCCGAGGGCCGGATACGGCGGATGAAGCAACTGTCTGCCGCCGACCTCGTGCGCTTGCAGGCGCATGCGGCTGAATTGCCACCGCGGCCTTCGCGCCGCCGGCATAAACCGCCCGTGACAGCGGCAGTGGCAGGTCCAGTGCTCCTGCGACTGAGCAACGTCGATCTGTATGTCGGGTACCGTGCCGTGCTGCGCGCGGTGAATTGGCAGTTGCGACAAGGTGAGCATTGGGCGGTGTTCGGGGCGAACGGCGCGGGAAAATCCAGCTTTCTGAAACTTTTGTATGGCGATTTGTCCCCCGCGCTAGGGGGCAAAATCGAGCGCGTGGGATTTCCCGCCGGCACGCCGATCTTTGAATGGAAGCGGCGCGTGGGCTATGTCTCGCCGGAATTGCAAAGCTTATATTCCACGGACATCGATGTGATGGAGCTGGTCGCGAGCGGGCGCCATTCGAGCATCGGTCTCGCGGCGAGGATGACGGCAGCCGACTTTAAAAGCGCGCGCACCTGGCTCGCGTTTTTCAAATTGCGCAATGTGGCCAAGCGCCGGGCGCGCGAACTGTCCTACGGACAGTTGCGTCGCGCGCTCATCGCGCGCGCCATGGCGGCGGATCCAAGCATGCTCTTGCTGGACGAACCGTTCACGGGTCTCGATCCCATCCAGCGAGCGGCCATCAAACGCTTCCTGGAGCGCCTAATGCGGCGCCAAGTGACGATCGTTGCCGCCGTGCATCATGCCGAGGATCTGCCGCGCGGCATGACGCGCGGATTGCATTTACATAAGCGGCACGCGCGCGTTGAAGATTCCTATTTTGCGACGTAAGCGACGGCCAGCGCCGCGGGGGCGAGCGAGACTGCAGGCCCTTAAGCGTCAGGCACGGAAAAGATTATGTTGCGTCTCACCACGGCGGCTTGGCTTTGCGGCGCGGTAGTTCTCGCTGGATGCAGCGGATCGGGTTATGCGGTGCGTCCGGTGCCGCGTATCGCGGCCGACACGGTGGGCAAGCCGGTGAGCGTCCTGCAAGAAGCTTTCGGTGAGCCGCGCAAGATCGACAAAACCTCGACCAAGCTGGTCTATGTCTGGTTTCTTCCGCAAAAGCCCAAAGAAGGCACGCCGTCCGGATTTCAGGGCTGCGAAATGGAAGTCACGGTCGATGCGCGATCGCAACGCATCTTAGGTTATTCGTTGTCGAACATCGGATTCTCGACCTGCGGCGATGTGCAACGGCGCATCCACGTGGCACAGCGCTAACGTCCAATCCGTTTCTCGCTACAATAGGTGGTTTGCGCCTGTCGGCGCTTTGCCATCCTAAGGTTCGTCGCCGTTGTTACCAGTTTCAATTCTTTCGCTGCTGATTCAAGCCGCGCTCATCGTGCACGTGATCAGGACCGGACGGAATACGCTCTGGATTCTGGCCATCGGGTTTTTGCCGGGTATCGGCTCGCTCGCGTATGTCGTGGCCGAGGTTTTACCGGACCTGCTGCGCGGCCGCACTGCGCGCCGGGCAAAAACGGGTATCGGCCGCATGATCGACCCGAACCGCGACTTGCGCCGCGCCACCGCGGAAGTGCAAATTTCCGGCAATGTTGATGCCCGCCGGCGGCTCGGGGAAGAGCTGTTCGAGCGGTCCCAGTTTGACGAAGCCATCGAGGTGTACCGCGGCGGCCTGAAGGGCATTTTTGAGTACGATCCAACGCTGCTGTTGGGTCTGGCGAAGGCGCAATTTGGCAAACAGGATTTTGCGGCGGCGCGCACGACGCTGGAACTGCTCACCCAACAGAATCCGGATTTCAAATCCGCCGACGCGCAGCTTTTGTATGCCCGGACTCTCGAGGCGCGGGACGCGCTGGACGAAGCTGAGCGCGAATACGCACGCATTGCACCGGGATATCCTGGCGCCGAGGCGCGCCTGCGCTACGGATTGCTGCTCAAGAAACGCGGCAAGCTTCAGGAGGCGCAGCGCGTGCTGAAGGACCTGTTGGATGGCGCCAAACTGGGTCCGGCCCACTATCGCAGGGCGCAAGCCGAATGGTTGGATCGGGCGCGTCGAGAATTGAGCTAGAATCTCAAGCCCGCGTTTTAATCCCTTCCGCGTCGTCATTTCTTCATTTGGAGTCTCCCATGCTTCGGAGCAATCGCATCGGCCCTCTCAGCTTGGTGTTCCTGGTGGCTGTCCTTCTCGCGGCATGCGCCGGGCAAAAGGAGCCGGCCGAGAAACTCCTCGGCGAGATCCACGCGACGGTCACCGCCGCCTCCACGGAGGCCGCGAAATACATTCCCGATCAGCTCGCGAGTGTGCAGACCCAACTGAGCGCGCTCAAAGCGTCTTTCGATAAACAGGACTACGCCGCCGTCGTCAGCGGCGCGCCGGCTGTGCTGAGCGCCGCCCAGTCGCTGGCCACTGACGCGGCCGCAAAAAAGGATGAAGTCCTCAAGGCACTCAATGATAGATGGACGGCACTCGCGGGCAGCGTGCCCGGGTATCTGACCGCTATCCAGAACCGCATGGATTTTCTCGCCAAAAAGGCCAACAAAAAGGCTGCCGCGGGAATCGATCTTGATGGCGCGAAGTCAGCCTTGAGCGAGGCCATGGCCACGTGGTCCAAGGCGCAGGCGGCGTTTGCCACCGGCAACATGGACGAGGCTGTAACGACCGCGCAGGACGTGAATTCAAAGGCGCAGGCGATTGCGTCCAGCCTGAAACTTGATCTGTCCGCGCCGCCCGCCAAGTCCTAAGGGACGGGCACTCAAAGGGCCAGGGTGCCCTCGCTGATAATGGTCGCAGTGCCGGCGATGTGGGCTGCGACCATGCTGCCCTTGTCGATCTCGAGGCGCACTCTGATCTGTGCCGGCCGCTTCATCTGATAACCCTGACGGCCGATGAAGGTCGTGGACTTTTTGCCAAACTGACCTAGATCCCAGAGGTATGCCGCCAGCATGGCGTGCGCATTGCCGCTTGCGGGATCCTCTGGAATCCCCAGGGCGGGGCAGAACATGCGCGATTCGGTCCATATCTCATCGGAATCGCGATTCACGGCGAACAAGAAGAAGCCTTCGGTGTTGAGTTCGCTGCCCAGGGCCATCAGAGTGTCGAAATTCGGCGCGAGTTGCTCCAGATGCCGGTGATCCGCGATCGGCACGAGCAGGCGGCTGCTGCCCTTGCGGGCGATGCGCGCCGGCATCACGTCGTGCAATTGGGTTGCGGGCAGCTTGAGCGCTTCGGCAACCCGCAGTGTCGTCTTGAATGGCAGCGGCGCCTCGAGTTCCGGTGCGGTCTGACGAAATTCGATCACCGACTCGGTGCCGGAGGCTCGCTGTTCGACTTGCGCGCTGACCTCGACGATGCCTACTCCGCATTGTTGGCGGCAAATGCCGAGCGTGCGCCGCCCTAGGGCCAGCAGCACGGTGTGGGCAGCCACGGTGGCGTGACCCACGAAGGGCGCTTCCTTGCGCGAATTGAAGAACCGCAGCCGCACATCGTGATCCGCCGCGTCCGCGGCGAACACGAATGCCACTTCGGCGTGGGAAAATTCGCGCGCGACGGCGGACAGGGTCGCTTCATTCTGGCCGTCGGCATCGAGGACCACGATCGCGGGATTTCCCGTGAAGCGGGTCGCGGTGAAGGCGTCTACTTGAAAAATGCGCAAAGCCACCTCCAGATCCAATGGCGGAGTTTTGCACGCATCGGCCCGGCAGGCTACACTTCCGTGAACCTTGGGGTGGCCTGAAGAAAGGCCTGAGACGCGGGACATCGAATTCTCGATGAAGCTTGCGAACCCGTTGAACCTGAACCGGTTAGTACCGGCGTAGGGAGCAGGTATTCATATGCGCGCAGCCGTCGAAATCAGCATGTACCCCTTGAGCGGCGAGTATCGCCCGCCGATTCAAGCCTTCATTGATCGCCTCAATACGCATTCTGGCTTGATCGTGAAGACCAATGACTTGGCCACTCAAATCTGGGGTCCGTTGGATCGAATCATGAGCGTCCTCACCGAGGAAATGACCCGCTCCGCCGGCAATTCGGTACAACTGGTCTTCGTGATGAAGGTGCTGCCGGGTTTGGCACCGCCGGACACCGGGCGCTCGTGATTCGCTCGTGATTCACGATCTGTCGATGCAGCTCGTGAGTGCCTGGCACGATACGAGCTGGATCGAACTCATTGCGGCCGCCCTCGCGGTGGCCTACCTGCTGCTCGCGATTGGACAGCGCTTGAGCTGCTGGTTGGCGGCATTCTTGAGCTCGGTTCTCTATGTCTGGGTATTGTTCAGTGCGCGCCTGTACATGGAGTCCGTATTGAATGCGTTCTACGCCGCAATGGCGGTGTATGGCTTCTGGCAGTGGCAACATGGCAAGGGCGGCGGTGCGCTTGCCGTGAATCGCTGGCCCATCGGGTGGCACGCGCTCGCCGCACTGGTTATCGTCGCATTGTCACTCGTGAGTTCGTTTTTCCTGCGGCGCTACACACCCGCGGCGTTGCCATTCGCCGACTCGATGGTGACGTGGGCCAGTGTCTTCGCCACATTCCTGGTGGCCCGCAAGGTATACGAGAACTGGCACTGGTGGCTGCTGATCGATTCGGTCAGCGTGTACCTGTACTACACGCGACATTTGTACGCAACGATGCTGCTCTTTGGGCTGTACCTCATCTTGATCGTGATCGGCATGCGCGAGTGGCGCCGCAGTTTGCTGTTGACGGCCAATGCAGTTGCCTGAAATCGAATGCCTTTGCCAAGCGATCGTGCCGGGGTCGGGAAGCGTGGATCTTACGGCGCTTGGCGCAGGGCTGATCAGCGAGACGTACCGTGTTGTGCGTGACGGCGTCGCTTACACCTTAAAAGTCGCGGCCGAGCATCGGCCCGGCCTTCGGCTGGATCTCGCTTGGGAAGTTCGGGTGCTCGAGCTTGCAGGCAGCGTTGATCTTGCGCCGCGCTTGGTGTATTTCGATCCGGACAACGCCGTTCGACTGACACGTTGGGCAGAAGGTCGTTCGTGGGTCTCGCATGAGGCCGCGGCTGCGGCAAACCTTGAGAAAATTGCCGCGCTTCTGCGCAGAGTTCACGATCTTGCGGTGCCAATGCCGGCGCGGCGGGTAACTCCGCTGCAGTGGATCAAGATCTACGATGATGCGTTATCGCGAAGCACCGCGGCGCCGAGCGATCCGGTATTGCGAAGCGCGGCTCTGGGCCGCGCCGAAGCTCTGCTTGAGCTGCCGCGCGTTGTTGGCGCCGTGTGCCACAGTGATTTGCACGCCATGAATTTGATCCAACAGGATGATTCCCTGATCTTGCTGGATTGGGAGTACGCTCATGTTACGGATCCGTTCTGGGACTTGGCGGGTTGGTGCGCCAACAACGATTTCGGAGTGGAAGTGCAGTGGAGCCTGCTGACTCACTATCTCGGCAACGCGCCGATCTCGAGCCAGTGGCCACGCTTTAGGTTGCTGCTCGCGCTTTACGATTACGTCTGCTTGCTGTGGAGTCAACTTTACTTAAGTGTGCGGTGCGCCGAGGCGAATGGTGTCGCCGAGCGCGCGAGATTGCTCGACGCGCGCCTGCGCGTTGCGGCACACTACGCCGCTTGAAGAGTCCCGCTGGGACAGCAACGGAGGTTTTCGATGGCGCGGATGATTGTGGTGGATCGTGACGGCAAGGAACACGAGATTGAAGCGAAGACCGGCTTGAAGATCATGGAGGTCCTGCGGGAACTCGACTACGGAGTCGCGGCAATCTGCGGAGGCCTTTGCTCCTGCGCCACCTGCCACATCTACGTCGATGAAAAATGGGTCCCACTGTTGCCCAAGCGGCAGAGCGATGAGCTCGAGCTTCTGAATGAGCTGCCGGACTTTCGCCCGGCGACGTCGCGGCTTTCCTGCCAGGTCGATTTCACCGAAGCCCTGTCGGGCATCAAGGTGACGGTTGCCGCTGACTCTTAGGCGCCGCTCAATCTCACAGTCCCGAGCGGCTACTTTTCTGTCTGGCGTTTCACCGCATCCTGTGCGGCGGCGATCGCGGCGGGATCGCCGAGAAAGCGCCGTGAGACCGGCTGCAGCTGCTCATCGAGCTCGTACAGGATCGGAATCCCGGTCGGGATATTGAATTCCACGATGTCGGCCTCGGACATCATATCGAGCATCTTGACCAGCGCGCGCAGCGAGTTGCCGTGAGCGACAATGAGCACATTCTTGTTGTCCCGCAGCTCCGGAACAATGCGCGATTCCCAATAGGGCAGGACGCGCGACAGGGTGTCTTTCAGCGACTCGGCTGCCGGCAGCCAGGTTGGGTCGACGTTGGCGTAGCGCGGGTCGAAGCGCGGATGCCGGGGATCGTCCAACGTCAGCGGCGGCGGCGGAATATCGTAGCTGCGGCGCCAGAGTTTAACTTGCGCTTCGCCGTGCTGCGCGACTGTCTGCGCCTTGTTGAGTCCCTGCAGCGCTCCATAGTGGCGCTCGTTCAGCCGCCAACTGCCTTCGACCGGAAGCCACATGCGATCGGTGGTATCGAGGATTATCCAAAGCGTGCGGATGGCGCGCTTCAAAACCGAGGTAAAGGCGATATTCGGCTCGAGATTCTCGGTTTGCAGCTCGCGCCCCGCTTGCACGGCCTCCGCGCGTCCCTGATCGCTCAAGTCGACGTCATGCCAACCGGTGAATAGATTCTCGACGTTCCAGGTGCTTTGGCCGTGGCGAACCAAGATTAATTTTCCAGGCATTTATTTCTCCAGGGACCAGAACACAGCGCAGTCAGCCTAACGACGCATGGCCGCGGCAAACAGGCCGTCAAAAACGGTCGCCAAGGTGGAACCCTCGTGCATCTTCACTTGCAACCGGATCCGCCCGCGATCGGCACGCACCAGCATCCTTTGAAATTTGCGGACCTCCGCATCGGCGGGAATCTCTAAACAGGCGCGCATTTCGCCGTGAACCGGCTTCAAAAAACGCATGTTCGACTCTTGAATGACCGCTTGGGCGTCGAGCTTGCGCGTGACGAGAAAGCGAGTGAGCCACGCCCAACCGGTCAAAACCGCCAGCGAATACAGGCTGCCGCCGAATGCCGTACCCTTGTGGTTCGCGTTCGGGGCGAGCGGCGCGCGCAGAATGAGAGCCGCGTCATTCGCCGCTTCAACGATGATCCCCATGGGCTTCGCCAGCATGATTTCCCGATCGATACGCCGCTGCAAATATTCCGCGCCGAATGCATTGGTCTCAAGCATGTTACTGCGCAAGCCGCCTGACTGCTTGGAGCGCCACTGAGATCGTCGCAAAGTCCGGCGGCGAGCCGGTGCGCAGGTCCGCGACCAGCCGCTTCAGGGCGTCGACCGGCCCGGAATGGCGCGAAAGCCATTGATCCACCCGGGCGGCGGGTTCCCGGCCAGTGGATTTCAGCACCGCCAGCGTGATCCTGCCTTGCAGCGCATATAAGTTCTCGCGCAGCGTGCCGCGCGCGACCCCCTGCCAATGCCCGTCCGCAGGCAACGATTCGATTTGTTCTTTGATCCAGGTCAGTCCGATGCGCTCGCCCAGATCGAAATAAGCCCGGGCCGCATAGCCGATCCTGACCCGCGCGGCTCTCGAGACTTCCACCAGGTCCAACGCGCTGTGCAGCTCCTCGAGCGATGCAATGCGCGCCGCAAGTTGTTCCGGCACGCGTTGCTCGACCAATTGCGACCGCAGCGCGCTCATGCGCGCTTTTTGAGTAATGCCGAGCACCTCGCCCAGCTCATGGAACAGCTCGCTCACCTTGCCGGCATAGCGCGAGACGGCGCGTTTGATATCCAGATCGTTGCGCCGGTTCTCCAGCAGCCAGTAACTCATGTGCCGCAGCAGGCGCGTCGTTTGAATCATTGCCGTGTACTGAACGGACGCGGCTATTTTATTATCCAAACCCTCGATTTGCGCCCAGATATTGCGCACCGCAAACACCTCGCGCGCAATGCTGTAAGCGCGTGCGATGGCCGCCGGATCCGCACCCGTATCGTCCTGCGCGCGGACCGGAAACACCGGCCCCATGCGATTGATCAAGCTGTTGGTGATCGCGGTCGCGATGATCTCGCGGCGCAATCGATGCCGCTTGATTCGCTGCGCAAAACGCTTCTGCACCGGCGTCGGAAAATACCGATTGAGCTCCGTGGATAAATAGGGATCCTCGGGCACATCGGAATGAATGAGTGCCCCGTAGAGCCAGATTTTCCCGTAACTCAAAATGATGGCGAGTTCCGGACGCGTCAGTCCTTCGCCCGCCTGGCGTCGCTCGGCGATGTCTTCGTCGCTCGGCAAGAATTCCAGGCTGCGGTTCAAATCGCCGGAGCGCTCGAGGGCGCGGACAACGTAGGCGTTCTCAGCCAAAAGCTGGCGAGTCTGAAATTCGCCCATGCTGATTGCTTGGCTT
>DATNKC010000064.1:0-3100 GCA_035603615.1 Steroidobacteraceae bacterium
CGCAGCGTCGTCGTGGCGATGCGCACTTCGATCAAAAACGAGGTCAATGCCGCCGCGAAGGCCAGCATCGACAAAATAAACATGATGGCGATGAATGCCGCGAGGTCCCAGTGCGCGAAGGCATTGACGAATAGCATGACCACCACAAACGAGATGAACAGCGCCGAGAGCGTGATCAAGGTAATTGCCGTATTCATGTAGCGAGCACGCCGCGCCAGCACCTCGAGTGCCGCATGCAAATCGCGGCCGCCCGCCTGGTAGTCGGGGCGGCACAATTCATTCTCCATGCTGCGCGCCCGATCGACGATCCGCGCCAGCCGGCTGGTCATTACATTGAGTGTCACGCCGATCGCGGAAATCAAAAATATCGGCGTCAAGGCCACTTGAATCAGATGCGCAACATCGGCGGCCTGTGGAAAGAACGCATTCACCACTTCACCACGCCGAAATACCAGGTGCCCAGGATGACAAAACCGAAAGCGATTCGATACCAGGCGAACACTTTGAAATTATGGCCGCTGACATAGCGCAGCAAGGCTCGCACCGCGATCATCGCGCTGATGAAGGAAGCAATTGAACCGACGCCGATCACCGCCAGATCATCGACATTCAGCAAGTGCCGTGCCTTCCACAGTTGAAACACGGTCGCACCGAATATCGTGGGAATGGCGAGAAAAAACGAAAATTCAGTGGCGGCCGGACGCGACAGGCCGCGCAGCAAGCCTCCCATGATGGTCGCTCCGGAACGGGAGGTCCCGGGAATGATGGACAGCGTCTGGGCAATGCCGATCCATAGCGCATCCGGCGGCTTGATGGCATCGATATTCTCGACGCGCGCGGCGCGCTTGCGGCCTTCGATCAGCAAAATCAAAATCCCGCCGACGATGAATGCCGTCGCGACCGGCACCGGCGCGAACAAGTATTTTTTAACCGTGCCGATGAATATGACGCCCAAGATCGCGGCTGGCAAAAATGCCAGCACTAGATTCCAAGTAAAGAGCTGCGACTTGCGCTCGCGCGGCAACGTCGTGATCACCGTCCAAAGCCGCTGACGGTACACCCAACAAATGGCCAGAATCGCCGCAAATTGGATGACGATCTCGAAAACCTCGCCCTTCTCATCGTTCCAATTGAGAAGGCTGCCGACGACGATCAGGTGCCCCGTGCTCGAAACAGGCAGGAATTCCGTCAGTCCTTCCACCACACCCAGTATCAAGGCCTTGATCGCAACTATGAAATCCATGTGTTCGCCATATTTCGCCCAAAAAAAACGCCCCGGCCGCCGTAAAGCGGTCGGGGCGTTATACCAATAATATTACTTGGTTGCCGAAGAACTGGTCGTCGTCGACTTCTTGTGCTTCTTGCTGCTGGCCTTATGGGTCTTGGCCTTGGGCGCAGGGGTCGTGCTGTCGGCGGCGGCCGGTGTACCGGCGCTCGGCGCATCAGCAGCCAGCGAGGCGGCGGCGAAGCCAAAGGTCAACAAGGCAGTGGTAATCAGGGTCGCAGACTTCTTCATGAGATCTCCAAACGTGGTGTGGGCTAAAGCGCTGCGAGAATACGACGGAATCAGGCATTTGAGCCGAGATGAAGATCATTTCACAATGGCAACATCCCGGGATGCCTGCGTCTTACGGACATGCCACACCAGGTAGCCGACGACAGCCACATTCGCGAGCAGGATCAAAACCTTGCCGATCGTCGGCCGCAAGAATATTTCCCAGGCCTCGAGCGGAATGAGCGAGGCCGTGATGATGGTCGTCAGCCACTCTGCCCAGCGTTTTTCCATCCACAAACCGATGCCCTCGACCGCGAAAACCGCGGCATAGACCAGGGTCACAATTCGAAACAAGTAAACGCGCGACACACTGAGTCCGCTGAACCACTCCAGCAATTGAGCGACGATGCGGTGTTCCAATCCATAGGGCCGAGCCTGTGCCCAGGAAAGCAGCTTCGCCGCGAGTGACGCATCTCGCAGGCGCAGCTCCCCGTAAGCGACCAAAAGCAGCAGAATCACCTTCACGAGCTTGTAAAGCGCGATGGTGCGCAGCACGCCGAAGCGCATTTTGGGCGCTTGCTCGAGTGGGATTGCCATGAAACGCTTAAAGCCTTAAGCCTGACCCGCAGGCGGTTGGAAATCCAGCGTGGCATCCAGAAGCGCGGGGATGTCGAAGACGGCGCGTTCGTTGTCCAGAACCAAGGGCGCGATCCCCGCTGCCGCCACCAATGCGGCGGGCACTTGGATTCGATCGCGCTCACGGGTGACGGTCCAGGTTTCCAAGCGTTTGTCTTGAAACGCAAGGTTGAGCGCACCCCATCGCAGCAGAGCGGCACGCGCCATGGGGGTGTCGCCGCCCCAATGCCGCTGCGCCAGTGCCATGGCCGAGCCAGCCGCGATCTCGCCATGAGGCAGGGTCATCAGATCCTGAATGTATTTCACCATCTCATCCGGTGGAACATTCAGGGTCAAATAGGGCGCCATCTCGGTCATACGCTCATTTTAAGTCGGATTCTCCAGACTGAACATGGCATTCTCGTCATCATAGGCGAAAGCCTCGGCGTATCTGCCCCAGCTCACCACCGCCCGCAGGCTTTGTTCCGCCGCATCCTCGGCCATAAAGTCCTCTAATTCGTCGATAAAGCGGCTCTTTCGCGCCGAATGCGACGCCCTTTCGTCCAATACCCGCCGGATGTGTGCGGCGAGCGGGACATAACTCAGCAAATGGCGGGTGAATATGCGCTTGCGCTCATCGAGCGCCCCGTGAGCAAAGGCCATGCCGTCTTCGGTGAGCTTCAAGTCGCCGCCCTCCAGTTCCGCAAAACGCAGCATCTGCAGGGTTTCGGCGACCGGGAAGAGTTCGTCGATCTCCATGGTCAGGTCCGAAGCAATCTCCGGCAGGTCGGCCTTGCCGTTGAAAGGCGCCGCGGCGACCGCCTCCATCAACCCGGCGAGCACGTTGGAAGACACATGCGGCAGGACACTGCCTATCCCTAAGCCCGGGAAATTCTCTTTGCGCCCAGGCGCCCCGCCCGCGGGCCGCGCGGTCATTTCCACGTAGATTCGCTCCACCAACTCGCGGAAACTCGGATCCAGGCGGTTGCG
>DATNKC010000065.1:0-4933 GCA_035603615.1 Steroidobacteraceae bacterium
CCCATCCCGTCGTGTTGTCTGCCGCGCATTGGGTTGCACACTCACCCGGCGGCTTGGGCGCCGTGCGCGAGCTGTGCGATGCCATCTTGCGCGCCCGCGCTAAGGTAGCGTAATGTTTTTTCGCGTCTTTACCGTGCTTGCGGTGGCGGCTCTGATCATCATTACCTGGATATCGAGCTCGCCGAGCCATCGGCCCTCGGAGCAAGGCGGCGCAAAGCAAGCGGATTTACCCGGCTATTATTTGAAGAACGCCATTCTGACTGACTACGATGTCTCGGGTGCACCCAGCATTCGCATCGAGGCCGAGCGCATCGATCAAATTGACCATGGCAACGAGGTGGCGCTGTACAACGTGCGCGTGAATTATGACGCGCCGGGCGGCCAGACTTGGGTGCTGTTCGGCGACACGGCCCACGTTCAGCCCGGCGGCAAGGTCATCGATGTCGCCGGCAATGTGCGGCTGCAGGGCGAGAATCCGGGCACCCCGGGCACCGCGGTCGTCCACACCGACGTACTGAGTTACAACGTTCCCGAAGGTATTGCCAGCACCAAAAGCGACGTGCGCATCGATTACGGCGGCCATGTTCTCACCGCGCGCGGTATGAGTGCGAATATGAAAGAGCGCACGATACGCCTAGAATCCAGGGTCAATGGCCGTTTCCTCCCCCGGTAAACTCCTAACGCTGGTCGCGCTGCTTGCGCCGCTGGCCCAGGCGAGCGCCGCGCCCGCGACGATCGCTCGCGATCGCCAACAGCAGATATTCATGGACTCGCAGTCCGGATACATCGATCTCAAGACTAACACCGCGGTCTTCTACAAGATCCGCATCTCGGAAGGAGGCATGTCGATCACCGCGGATCAAGGTCAAGCCAACCAACAGCGCTCCAAGGATTTGTATTTCGAGAACAACGTTTGGAATTTTCGCGGCAATGTCAAAATCGTCGTCGAGCAAGGCCAGCTGTTCTCGGACGACGCGCAAATCACCTTCGTCAACAATGCGCTGAGCAAGGCCATCGCCAACGGCAAACCCGCCTCCTTCGAACAAACCGTCACGAAGACCGGAAAGCCTGCCAAAGGCCATGCCGACACCATCGATTACGATGCGTCAAAACACCTGGTGCGGTTCTTGAAGGATGCCTACTTGACCAACGGCGACCATGAGATACTCGGGCAGTCCGTGAAGTACGACATCCTCGCGCAAAAAGTCATCGCAGACGAAGCCGAACAGAACTCGCAGCGCATTCACATCGTCATCACCCCGCCGCCGAAAACGGCGCCCCCCAAAACCAACCCATGAGCGTATTGCGGGCGTTGGACCTCGCCAAAAGCTACAAGTCGCGGCAGGTGCTGCGGGATTTGTCCCTGGAGGTCGAAAGCGGTGAAGTGGTCGGACTATTGGGGCCGAACGGGGCCGGCAAAACCACCGCTTTCTACATGATCGTCGGGCTGACCCGGTGCGAGCATGGCGAGATTTTCTTGGACAATAAGGACATCAGCCGCCTGCCCATGCATCGCCGCGCGCAACTGGGCTTAGGGTATTTGCCTCAGGAGCCCTCCGTTTTCCGCAGACTGTCGGTGGCCGACAACATCATGGCCATCCTGGAGACCCGGCCTGGCCTCGATGACGCAGGCCGTACCGCGCGCCTGAAGGAACTCCTGGGCGAGCTGCATATAGGGCATGTGCGCGACAGCCTGGGGATGAGTCTCTCCGGAGGCGAGCGTCGCCGGGTCGAAATCGCCCGGGCCCTGGCGGCCGACCCCCAATTTATGCTGCTGGATGAACCATTTGCAGGGGTCGATCCGCTCTCCGTTGCCGATATCCAACGAATTATCAAGCACTTGTCCGACAAGGGCATTGGCGTCTTGATTACGGATCATAATGTGCGGGAGACCTTGGGTATTTGCGCCAGAGCCTATATCGTCAGTCAAGGCAGCGTGCTCGCCTCTGGATCTGCGGACCAGATTCTTGCCAACCCGCAGGTTCGTGAGGTGTACTTGGGCCAAGACTTCAAGTTATAGGTTTAGGTTCTAACGAAATATGTTGAAGCCCAGTCTGCAGCTTCGCATCGGTCAACAGCTGACCATGACGCCGCAGCTGCAGCAGGCGATCCGGCTGCTGCAGCTGCCCTCGCTCGACTTGCAGGCGCATGTCCGTGAGACCCTCGAAACCAATGTCATGCTGGAGGGAGAGGAAGAGACCGAGGCGCCGGATGCGGCGCGCGAGCGCGAAGAATTGCCGATTCGGCTCGATGAGAAATATACCGAACTGGACGGCATCAGTACGCCGGCGGATCAGCGCGAGACCCCCGAGGTGGAGATCGCGGATGAGGCCTGGGGCGAACAGACCAGCGGGCCTTCCGACCGAAGCTATTCCGGCGATGACGATCGCAGCAGTGATTTTAGCGATCAGCACGGCCAAACTCTGCAAGAACAACTGATCGAACAGTTGGAACTGGCCAAGCTTTCCCCCATCGACATGGCGATCGCCCGCGTGATTTCCGATGCCATCACTGATGACGGCTACCTGAAAGACTCTCTTGAGGACGTGCGTTTGAGTTTGCTGCCGGAAATCGAGGCAGCACCCGCCGATGTTGAGCGGGTGCTGGGCATCGTTCAGTCGCTGGAGCCCGCCGGCGTGGCCGCGCGCAATCTAGGCGAGTGCATTGCGCTGCAGCTCAAACAACTGGATCCGCAGACCCCGGCGCGCGACGTCGCGATCCGGGTGGCGCTGGAGCATCTGGACTTGGTCGCCAGCCAACAGCTTGCGCTGCTGCGCCGGCAACTGCGCTGCAGCGAAAGCGATCTGGAAATGGCGCTGGCGCTGGTGCGCTCCTGCCATCCGCGGCCCGGTGCGGCGGTCAATCCGACCCAGGCGCAATACGTCATCCCCGATGTCTTCGTGCGCCGCACCGATCATGGCTGGACAGTCGAAATCAACCAAGCCACTGTACCGCGGGTGCGCGTCAATCAGAGCTACGCCAATTTGATATCGCGGGCGCCCGATCACGCCATGCTGCGCACCCAATTACAGGAGGCACGCTGGTTGATGCGCAGCTTGGAAATTCGCAATGATACCTTGGTGAAAGTGGCGCGCTGCATCGTGCAACGCCAGACGAGCTTTTTCGAAATCGGCGAAGAGGCGATGGAACCGCTGATCTTGAAGGACGTGGCCGAGGCGGTCGAGATGCACGAGTCGACCATTTCCCGCGTCACCACCGCCAAGTACATGCACACGCCGCGCGGTGTATTCGAGTTCCGCTATTTCTTTTCGAGCCATGTTGAAGCGGCGGACGGCACCGAAATGTCATCGATCGCCATCCGCGCCAAGATCAAGAAACTGATTTCTCAAGAGAATCCAGATAATCCGTTGAGCGATGCCAAGCTGGCGGAAATTCTGTCGCAAGAGGGCATACCGGTGGCCAGACGCACGGTTGCCAAATACCGCGAGGGCATGCAGATCGCGCCGTCGAACGAGCGCAAGAGAGCGGCTGCCCGCGCGTCCTAAAGTGAAAGGAGGAAACATGCAATTGGATCTCAGCGGTCATCATGTGGAAGTCACCGCCGCGCTGCGCGGCTATGTTCTCAAAAAATTCGAGCGAATCTCCCGGCATTTCGAGCAACTCATTGACGTCCACTGCGTCCTCACGGTCGAAAAAATGACTCATAAAGCCGAGGCCACCTTAATGGTGCGCGGAAACAAGATCTACGCGGATGCCACCGAAGAGAACATGTATGCCTCCATCGACGCGCTGGCCGACAAGCTCGACCGCTGCGTCAAGAAGCACAAGGAAAAGACCTGCGACCACCGCGCCGAGGATGTCCTCAAAGCGCGCTAGCGGGCTCATGCGAAACTGCGGGACAGAGGGCCCCTCATGACGATGCGGCTGATCATCGTGAGCGGGCTGTCCGGCTCCGGAAAGAGTGTTGCTCTGCACATGCTGGAGGACATCGACTTCTATTGCGTCGACAACATTCCCGCCGCATTGCTCAAGCCCTTCATTTCCCACACGGTCCGCGCCATGGGCGATACCTACCCGCGCACCGCCGTGGGCCTGGACGCGCGCAATCGCGCCAGCGAAATTGAAACCATCCCCGCCCTGGTCGCCGAGCTGCGCCGCAGCAACATCAATTGCGAGGTCCTGTACCTGCATGCCGCCGAGGAGGTGCTGCTCAAGCGCTACGCCGAGACCCGCCGCAAACACCCGCTGGTTACCGGCGAGGTTGGCTTGCGCGAAGCCATCGCCTTGGAGCGCAAGCTGCTCGAACCCATCACCACCGCCGCGGACTGGGTGATCGATACCTCGAACATGGGCGTGCACGCGCTGCGCGATCTCATTCGCGAGCGTATCGAACGCAGGCGCGAGGGGCAGCTATCGCTGATGTTCGAGTCCTTCGGTTACAAGCACGGCATTCCGGGCGATGCGGACTTCGTATTCGATGTGCGCAGCTTGCCGAACCCCCATTGGGAAACGGCGCTGCGCAAATTGAACGGCCGCGATCCGGCCGTCATGGAGTATCTCGCCGGCTTCGCCAGCGTGCGCAGCATGATTGCGGACCTGACCGCGTTTCTGGAGAAGCGCCTGAGCGAATTCTCGCAGGCGAATCGCAGTTATTTGACCATTGCCATCGGTTGCACCGGCGGCCAGCATCGTTCCGTCTATATCGCCGAACAGCTCGCGGAACACTTCCGCAAAGCGCACCCGCAGGTGCTGACGCGGCACGACTCCTTGCAAAAGGCCTAGGAGTGTTTGGACCGAAGCGCGCCGGCCTTCTGGCGCTTGCTCTCATGGCCCTGCTCGCAATCGAGCCCAGCGATGCGCAGGTCTCGGATGCGAATGGCTATGTGGCTCATATCCTCGACGGCATCAGCAATCAGGGGCGAAATAAACAGCAGCCCTATGTGACCGCGGGCGACAGGATGTACCTGATCGG
>DATNKC010000066.1:0-5214 GCA_035603615.1 Steroidobacteraceae bacterium
AGCGGCCGCTAAGGGTCGCGATTACCAAACGCATCCGGTAATTGTTCGTTGCGAATGCGAGGACTAATATTGTGTCCCCGCGCACGGCGGGTACCAAAAGGAGTATTCATGGGTGGGTGACCACCAGCTGAACGAAATCGATTAAACCACACAATCAATCATTTCAGGAGTCGGCAATGAGGCAGCTATTCAAGCACCTGTCGCTGGGCGATCAGGTGGCGGCGAGGTTGGTTATTATTAGTCCAAGTCGGTCTCAATATTATTTCCGGTCGATGCTGTTTTTGGCTTTTCTCATCAGCTTCGCTGCGTTTGGATTAGCACTGCCATCGTATGCGGGGGTCACACAGATCAACATCACGTGCGTGCAGTCACCCACCTTCGGCGGCGCGAGCTTCGGCGGCGTCGGCCAGTACGAACTCATTCAGGGAACCTTCACCGGCGAGGTGGACCCTTCCAATCCACAGAACGCCGTGATCGTCGACATACAGAATGCGCCGAGAAACTCTAAGGGACTGGTGAGCTATTCGGCCGACTTTCAGATTTTTCGGCCAATCAAGCTTTCCCAGGGAAACCATCGAGTTATTTTCGACCTGCCGAACCGCGGAGGCGCTACCGCCTTGAGCACGTATAACAACGGCACCGGCAACGACAGGTCGTGGTGCACCTCAGGATTGCCGGCGAAGTTCACCGTCGGCGACGGCTTTCTCATGAACGAGGGATTCACGGTTGTCGACGCGGCCTGGGACATCACGGTCACGCCGAGCGGCAGCAACAGTTCGTCCGCCTTCGGCGTGAGCTTTCCGGTCGCGACAAATCGCGACGGCGCGGTCATCACCGGTCCGTCGACCGAGGAATTCGATATCGACTTCAACGCGACGGCGGCCACCGAGCCCCTGCACTACGCGGCAGCGAGCGCGGATCAATCCAAGGCAACGCTCACCGTGCGGGAGAATTACGGCGATACGCCGATCGTGATTCCAGCGTCGGGATGGGCCTACACGGATTCGACCTTGACCGCCATCACTCTCACGAACGGCCTGGTCTTTGGCGGGCCGGGCACCTACAGCCCGACTGCGCTCTACGAATTCACCTACATCGCAAAGAATCCGCTGGTTGCCGGACTGGGCTTTGCATCGCTGCGCGATTTCGCGACCTTTCTGCGCACCGCGAAGAAGGATGACAGCGGCGTCGCCAACCCTCTGGCCGACGATGTGCAAGCCATCTACACCACCTGTGTGTCGCAGCCCTGCCGCACCACGCACGATTTCCTGCTGTTCGGATTCAATCAGCCGGAGGTCACGCACGGGCGTGGACGAGGCGATTCGAGCGATGAGCATGCTTCCCGAGGTGCGAACAAGCTGGTGTTCGACGGGATGATCAATTGGATCGGCGGTGGCGACGGCATCTACATGAACTACCGTTTCTCTCAGCCGACCCGTACCTCGCGGCAGCACATTGCACGCTGGTATCCGGAGTTCCAGTTCCCGTGGGCGAATCAGGCGCTGTATGACCCGAACACAGGGCAATTCCGCGGGCGTCTGGATGCGTGTTTAAAGACCGATACCTGCCCAAAGGTTTTCGAGCTCAATTCTGAGAATGAGTACTACTCCAAAGGCGGCTCGATGCTCACGACCGACACGGAGGGCCGTGACCTGGATTTGAATGCGACTCCGAACGTTCGCTACTACCAGCTGTCCAGTGTGCCGCACGGCGCCGGCACGGCCGCCGGAATCTGTCGCCAACCACAGAATCCGCTGAATGCCAGTACCACATTGCGCGCGCTGACGGTTGATATGGATGAGTGGGTCTCCTCTGGAAGGCAACCGCCCAGCAATCGGGTGCCGACACGCGCCAGCGGCACGCTGGCCCCGTCCTTGCCGCAGGCGGGCATGGGCTTCCCCAACATCCCGGGCGTTTTTTACAACGGCATTATGCACACCGGCGACCTGTTCGATTTTGGGCCGAGATTCCGCGAGGGAATCCTCGATGTTCAGCCGCCGGTGCTGGTCGGTACGCCGTATCGGGTCTTCGTACCGAAGACCGATGCGGATGGCAACGACATCGCCGGCATCCGTTTGCCCGATGTTTCCGTTCCGCTTGCGACCTATACGGGATATGCATACCGGGCACAGGTTCCAGGTGATCCGGTGCCGATGGTCGATGGATGCGATGCGTCCGGCCAGCGTATTCCCTTCTTGGAGACCAAAGCCGAACGCATCACGGCGGGCGATCCGCGCCTCTCGATTCAAGAACGCTATCCAGACCACGCCACCTATGTGAATCAGGTCACGACCGCGGCACAGCAGCTGCAGGCGGAACGTCTGATGCTCGAGATGGATGTGCAGGCGTATATCGCAGCGGCACAGGCGGCGAGCGTTCCATAAAAACAATGGTACGACGGATTCCGGGTTGCAGACCCGGAGTCCGTCGTAGCGCCGATGAGCGGGATCCGGAAGGCCAGAAAAAGAATGTGCCGCCGGTTCAACTTTTTAGCTTCCACTCTGGCGTAATTGCGCCGACCTGGGAGACGCTATAGACCTGTTTTGCATCGGGGATTGTTGATTGCCATGGACCAAGGTGATTTCGAGTCGTTGGTTTCGCAGATGGAGCAGCTGGCTCGCGAAAAACCCAAACCTTACCGTCGACGTGTGTTTTTGTTGGCGGCGTTGGGATACGCCTATCTCATCGTTGTCGTCGTTGTTCTCTTGGGGCTGACCGCCGCGGCGATCGCGAGCGTCTCCAAGATCGGCATATTGGGAGGCAAGCTCACCGCTGTTGTCGGCGTGCTGTTGATTGCCGTCGTGCGCGGTCTTTGGGTGCGACTGAAGCCGCCGAGTGGCGAAGTGGTCACGAGCGCAGACGCCCCAGAACTCTTTCGCCTACTGAACGCGCTCCGCGTTCGACTCAAGACGGCGCCGATCCATGTAGTGCTGATCACACCCGCCTTCAGCGCCGGCGTTGCGCAAGTACCGAGATTCGGTCTTTTCGGATGGCATCGGAATTATTTGATCTTGGGCCTGCCCTTCATGAAGGCGCTGACCGTCGAACAATTCAAATCAGTCCTGGCCCACGAGATGGGTCATTTGTGCCATGGACACACGCGGGCATCGAATTGGATCTACCGCATGCGCATCATCTGGGCCCGGCTGGAAGCGATCTTTGAATATCAGCAGCACTGGGGCTCGGGCCTGATTCGCGCGTTCTTCAAGTGGTACATTCCGTACTTCAACGCGGTGTCCTTCCCGTTTGCCCGTGCCAATGAGTATCAGGCCGACGCGGCGTCGGTGCTCGTTACGTCCGCTCGAAAGGCTGCGCAGGCCCTTACCGCCGTGCACGTTACCGGCATTTACCTTGAACATCGATATTGGCCGGCGATGATGGCCGCGGCCAAGGAGAAGCAACCGGTGGTGCCGTTCGCCGGGTTTACCGCTCAGGCCGTCAGTAGCGTTCCGGAGGACGAACTGAAGACGTGGGTTGCTGCCGCGCTCACACAGGTCACGTCTCATGATGATACGCATCCCGCGCTGGCGGATCGCCTGAAGGCGATCGGCGCGCCTGCGGAATTCGCACCGCCCGCGCCGGGAGAAGGCGCAGAGAAGCTGCTGGGTTCCTCGCGGGCGCGATTCGAGAAGCATTTCGATGCGGCCTGGAACAAGTGGGCCGCACCCAAGGAAGCCAGACCGTATTTTCAGCAGGCGCCATCGCGCTGAGCGCCACGTTGGGGGGACGGACCTTGACGATCGCACCGCGATCGATCCGCGTAGGTCCAAACGTCGGACACGGACTTCGAACCATAGCATCGTTCGCGCGCACGCAACATTAAACTCACGCAACGGCCGACTCGCATGACTGCATCGAGCAGCGAAGCGCCGGGCATCGTTCGGATCAGTCGACACCTTGGATGCGCTTATTCACAAGAAAGTCGTCGACCGGAGCGCTGCGCGGCCATACGAATGAACTCCAACCGCGCCAGTTGTTCTAAATCAGTCGAGAATTGCGCGAGTGCGACGTGGATCGCACTTTCCAATTTCTAGACTTGCATCAAACATTGGTGTTTGCTCTTCGGCGATTAATGCGTTACACATAATACTAAGAAAAATGGTGGAGGTGAGTGACCGGAGTTGGTGAACTTTGCGAGGTTGAACCTGTGACAACGAGCGCATTGCTTTTCAACGATTTCAAATCATCCTACGACAAGAGCGTGGCGGCGAACCTCACGCTCGAAGAATACTTCGAGCTGTGCCGCAACGATCCTATGACCTACGGGCTCGCGGCAGAGCGCATGGTCAAAGCCATCGGTGAACCGCGACTGGTCGCGACGAAATCCGATCCGCGCCTGCTGCGGCTGTTTGGCAATCGAACCCTCAAATACTACGACGCCTTCGCCGACTTCTATGGCATGGAGGGCGGCATCATCGAGGAGATCGTGGCCTTCTACCGGCACGCAGCGCAGGGGCTCGAAGAGCGGAAGCAGGTGTTGTACCTCTTAGGACCTGTCGGCAGCGCAAAGAGCACCTTGGCCATCAAGCTCAAGAGTCTGATGGAGCGCTACCCCATCTACACGTTGGTGGACGGAGATACCGGCGAGCGCAGCCCCCTGCTCGAGTCGCCCTTGGGACTATTCAACCCCGAGAAGTTCGGTGCGCGGCTCGAAGGTCAATACGGCATCGCGCCGCGCTATCTCACCGGATTGTCGAGCCCCTGGGCGCAGAAGCGCATGCGCAACTATCACGGCGACCTGACGCGCTTTCTCGTTCAACGCATCTATCCCTCGGTGCTCAATCAACTGGCGGTCGCCAAGACCGAACCCGGCGATGAGAACACGCAGGACATCAGCTCGCTGGTCGGCAAGGTCGACATGCGCAAGTTGAGCAAGTTGAGCCAGGACGACCCGGATGCCTATAGCTACTCGGGCGGCCTGTGCCTCACGACTCAAGGGCTGCTCGAGTTCGTCGAAATGTTCAAGGCGCCCATCAAAGTGCTGCATCCGCTGCTGACGGCGACCCAAGAGGGCAATTTCAAGGGCACAGAGGGATTCGGCGCCATGCCCTACCAGGGCACGGTGCTCGCACACTCGAACGAGAGCGAGTGGAAAAAGTTCAGCAGCAATCGCGACAATGAAGCCTTTTTGGATCGCATTTTCATCGTCAAGGTGCCGTACTGCCTGCGCGTGACCGAGGAAGTGGCTATCTATCAGAAGCTGCTGCGCGAATC
>DATNKC010000067.1:0-2026 GCA_035603615.1 Steroidobacteraceae bacterium
GAACCGGTCCGCACCATCCGGATAGCCCCAATCGAGCAGGTACACATCGAGTCCGGCAAGCAGCAATTCGCGGATGAAGGAGCGGTCCGGCTGTAGATCCAGCAGATAGGGTCGATTGACCATCGCGTAGCAAATGAGCACGGGCTTCAAGTTTGCGGATCGGGCAAGCGCGGTGTAGCGGTACAGGCAAATTTTGTCTTCGCTGTACACACAGCGCTTCTCGGAGGTGCCGACTTCAACATCGCCAAGTCCCATCATCGTGCGCAATACGGCTCGCCCACTTTCTTGCATCGCTGCCGCACTTTGCAACATGTCCGCCAAGGGATCGGTCGCGGTATTCATTTTTTGCCGCGCTTGCGCGGCTTTGGCGGCGGCTTGGACGATTTGGCGCGCGCCGATGGAGGGCGCGACGCAGCAGGGCGAGGTGCAGCGGGGCGCGACGCGGTGGCGTGCAGTGCGGCGGCCTTTGCGGCGCGCGGTGCGGCGGCGCGCATGGCAAGTTTAAGCGCACGAACTTGATGATGCAGCGTGTCGACTTCCGCTCTGCTCGGCAAGTCCAGATGCCGGGCAATTTGTTCGGTCAATTTCCCGCGCTCGACTTTGAAGGCGCTCGATATATTGCATAGCTCGGCGAGCAAGCGCGCGAAGCGCTCGCTGTGCGCGGCTTGCGCGTAGGTGCCTTCAGCGCAGTCGATCCACGCATCGTATAGCTCGGTGGGTGAGCTGGGAGCCGGCGGCGCCGCATCGAGGCGCTTTTTCATGACCTGAAACGCATCCTGCATGATCGCGGCGTTCTGCTGCGCGAATTCGGCATAGCGCTGTTGAAATTGCTTGCTCAACTCGAGGAGTCGCGCCGCGGTTTCTTGATACTCGCGGGACAGACCTAAAGCCGGTATGCCGGGAAAGGTCTGCGGGTCGAATCCCCCCATCCCCATTTTCTCCACGAAATCTTTCCAAGGGGCGAGGTGCAAAGCGCTTGAAAAGGGTCCTTGGGCGCTCATCTAAGGTTCTATGCGTTGCAATATTTTCATCAGTTTTACGGGTCAAATCCCAGTTTTAGGCGATTGTGCGTTGCATACTTAAGGCGCTATGCTTAGGTTAGCTGGCCCGCGCCAAACGCATCGCAACGAACAATATGTCAAACGAACGCCTCATCAAGAAGTACGCGAATCGGCGCCTGTACGATTCGACCGAAAGCCGTCATGTCACCCTCGAAGACATCCGCAAAATGATCGTCTCGGGCGCAAAAGTAAAGGTGGTCGATGACAAGTCGGGCGAGGATCTGACCCGCGCGGTGCTGCTGCAAGTGATCGCCGAGCAAGACCAATATGGCACGCCGGTCCTAAGCACCGAATTGCTGGAAGCCATCATCCGCTTCTATGGAAATCCCGTGCAGGAGATGCTGACCAAGTACATGGAGCAGAGCGTCGGCACGCTGGTTCGCCAGCAGGAGGCCATGCGCGCGGAGATGAGCAAGGCTCTCGCCGGTCCGATGGCGCCGCTGGCGGAGTTCGCCCGTCAGAACATGGATCAATGGTCAAAGATCCAGGCCTCCATGATGTCGGCCTTTGCCGGCGCGAAGCCGGAGGCGCCCGCGCCCGAGAAAGAATCAGAGCCGAAGAACAAGTGAGATTGACACCATGAAGATCAAAGACAAAACCATTGTTATCACCGGCGCTGGGCGCGGCATCGGGCGCGCACTGGCTGTCCGCTTTGCCACCCAGGGTGCGAACGTCGCGCTGTTGGATTTGAATGCGGCCGATTTGGCGGCAGCCACACAGCAATGCACCGAGCTTGGCGTACGTGCCATGGCGTACACGGTCGATGTTTCGCGTGAAGCCGACATTTCAGCCGCCCTCGATGCGGTGGTGCGCGACTTCGGATCCTTGGATGTGATCATTAACAATGCCGGCATCGTCAAGGATGCGCTGCTGATCAAAGTGAAGGATGGAGACGTCGTCGGCAAGATGTCGCTGGAGCAATGGCGCGCGGTGATCGATGTGAACCTCACCGGCGTATTTTTATG
>DATNKC010000068.1:0-4834 GCA_035603615.1 Steroidobacteraceae bacterium
GGCGATTTCGGCCCCGCGCAACTGGCTGCCGCGGCACGTCAGGTGGCCGATCGCCATCAGGCCGGGTTCAAGGAATGGGTGGGGGAGGATCTGCTCGCCGCAAACTTCCCCGCCATTCATGCCGTGGGTCGCGCGAGCAGCGAGGCACCGCGCCTGGTTGAATTGCGCTGGGCGCCCTCCGGCGCCGAGGCATACCCCTGCGTAACGCTGATTGGAAAAGGGGTGTGTTTCGATAGCGGCGGATTGGATATCAAACCGAGTTCGGGCATGGCGCTCATGAAGAAAGACATGGGGGGCGCCGCAGTCGCGCTGGGGCTCGCCAACTTGCTGATGAGCGCCAAGATCCGCGCGCGGCTGCGCGTGTTGGTGCCGGCGGTTGAGAATGCCATCAGCGGCAACGCTTATCGGCCAGGCGATGTGCTTGCGACCCGCAAGGGTCTGACAGTCGAGGTGGGTAACACGGACGCGGAGGGACGGCTGGTTTTATGCGACGCCCTTGCTTTTGCAGACGCCGACCATCCTGCCTTGATCATCGATTTCGCCACGCTGACCGGTGCCGCGCGAGTCGCACTCGGACCTGAGCTTCCGGCTCTCTTTGGCAACGAAGAGCGGGTGGTGCATGAATTGGCACGGGTGGCCGCTGCCGAGCATGACCCACTTTGGCCAATGCCATTGTGGGCCGGTTACGAGGACGAGCTTGCCAGCAAAATCGCGGACTTGAACAATGTTGCGTCCTCGACCCTCGCCGGCGCGATTTTCGGCGCCTTGTTCCTGAAGCGCTTTGTCACCGAATCGCCGTGGGTGCACATCGACTTATACGCATGGAACTCCAAGGACCGTCCAGGCCGCGGTGTCGGCGGGGAGGCGCAGGCGCTGCGAGGCGTCTATCGCTACTTGGTCGAGCGCTTCGGCATTGCGTAAGCTTGACCCCATGCCCAAGAAATCTGCCGCCGTCGACACGCGCCGCCACTCACGCCTTGTGGTCGATGGGCTGAAGCAGACACCAAGCCGATCGATGCTGCGTGCCGTGGGCTTCAGTGACGCCGACTTTGAAAAGCCCCAGGTGGGCGTAGCCTCGACGTGGAGCAACTTGACGCCCTGCAATATGCATATCGACGAACTCGCGCGACTGGTGGCGGGCGGCGCCGATGGAGCGGGAGCGAAGGCCGTCACTTTCAATACGATTACGGTGTCCGACGGGATCTCCATGGGCACCCCTGGCATGCGCTATTCGCTGGTGTCGCGCGAGGTCATCGCCGATTCGATCGAGACCGTCGTGGGCGCGCAAGGCTTCGATGGCGTGGTCGCGATCGGCGGCTGCGACAAGAACATGCCTGGCTGCATGATGGCGCTGGCCCGCCTGGACCGCCCCGCGATATTTGTGTATGGCGGCACGATCCGTCCTGGTGCCGATAAGCGCGACATCGTTTCCGTCTTCGAGGCCGTTGGGGGACATGCTCGGGGAACGGTATCGGAGCAGCAACTCAAATTCGTTGAGCGCACAGCGATTCCCGGCCCTGGCGCCTGCGCCGGCATGTATACCGCCAATACCATGGCATCAGCGATCGAAGCGATGGGAATGAGTTTGCCGAATAGCTCGGCGCAGGACGCCATTTCGAGCCAGAAGCGCGAGGATTGCCAACGAGCCGGCGGCGCCGTAGTTAACCTAATCAGGCGCAACATTACACCGCGCCAAATTCTCTCTCGGAAGTCCTTCGAGAACGCCATCACCGTGGTGATTGCGCTCGGTGGCTCGACCAATGCTGTGCTGCATCTATTGGCGATAGCCTCCTCCGCCGGCGTCAAACTGAAAATCGACGACTTCACTCGCATCGGTAAGCGTGTGCCGGTTTTGGCGGATCTGCGCCCGAGCGGGGCGTATTCGATGTCGGAGCTGGTGGCGGTGGGCGGCATTCAACCGTTGATGAAAACCCTATTGGATGCGGGCTTATTGCACGGCGATTGCCAGACGGTAACCGGAGCCACGCTGGCCGAAAATCTTCGCGACGTGGCAGCGTACCCGCAAGGGCAGCGGATCGTCCGATCGCTGAGCGATCCGATCAAGAAAGATAGCCACTTGGTGGTCTTGTACGGAAACCTTGCGCCCGAGGGTGCGGTTGCAAAAATTACAGGCAAGGAAGGCCTGAGTTTCAAGGGCAGCGCGCGCGTATTCAATTCCGAAGAAAAGGCTCTCGAGGGAATCTTGAGCGGCAAAGTAAAAGCCGGCGATGTCGTCGTTATCCGCTACGAAGGACCCAAGGGCGGTCCCGGCATGCGCGAGATGTTAAGTCCCACGAGCGCCATTATGGGCAAGGGCTTGGGAAAAGAGGTTGCGCTGATCACAGACGGGCGGTTTTCGGGCGGCAGTCATGGTTTCGTGGTCGGTCATATGTCACCCGAAGCCGCGCTGGGCGGCCCGCTGGCCTTGGTCAAGACCGGCGATGCGATCACGATTGATGCGCAACGCCGTGAAATCACACTGCATGTCGCTCCCAGCGAGCTTACGCGCCGCCGCAAGTCGTGGACTGCGCCGCCACCTTATGCGCGGCGGGGCGCGTTGGCGAAGTACTCCCGGCAGGTCAGCAGCGCCTCGTTGGGAGCCGTGACGGATCTGGAGCAAGCTACATTAAAAGTCGCCAAGACCTCGTAAAGTCTGACGTTCGTATGAGAGAAATTGGACTTACATCGCGCTTGCAGTTCGGGCTGCATATGTGTCAGTCTTCTTTACTCGCCGAAGGGAACTTGCTGAGAAGCTGCTGGGAAATCTAGCCGCGAGTTTGTGGCGTGCGCGATGCGCAAGATCAAGATTCAGGGGTAGGGTCGCATAGATTTATGTATTACGAACAACCTTCGTTATTCTCCGGCAAAAGAGGCATCGCCTTAATTGCCGTTATCATTATTCACGTGTTCATTGTTTGGGGATTTTATTCAGGACTCGCCGGGCAGCTGGTGCAAAAGATCATTCCTCCGGTCGAAATTGCCCAGATCGAAAAGCCCAAGGAAGTCGATAAACCCCCTCCGCCCCCGCCCAAGCTCGAAGAAATCAAACCTTACGTTCCTCCTCCGGAGTTTGTGGACATTCAGGCAGCGCCGCCTGAGAACAATGCGATTTCAGTGGTCACGCACACGAACACTCCGCCGCCGGCACCCGTCGTGGCGGCCCCCGTGCAACACAATATCGTCGGCGCGAAGATGGATCCGAAGCACCCGTTCAAGATCGGCGAGGAATACTATCCGGACGCCTCGAAGCGCGCCGGTGAAGAAGGCCGCTGCATCGTGCTCGCGCATGTCGACGCGAAGGGCAACATTCTCGATGCCTCAATCCAGACCAGCTCGGGATTTCCGCGCCTGGATGACGCGTGTTTGAAGGGCGTCAAAGGACAAAAAGCCCTTCCCGGCATGGAAGACGGCAAGCCCGTCGAAGGCCAGTTTGCGTTTGCAATCGTTTGGAAATTAACTGGAAAGTAGCCGCTCACGAGCGACGGCTCGGTTTGTTAGCACTTATCACTATTAATAAGCTTTTATAAGTAGAGGGAATCGGTCAATGCAAGAGACAGTTGTTGAAAATCCATATGGCCTAGGCGCGCTGATTCAAAATGGCAATATCGTCAGCAAATCGATCCTCGCCGTTTTGCTGATCATGTCGTTGATGACATGGTTCATCATGATTACGAAGTTTTTCGACCAACGACGGCTGCGGCGTCAGGCGATCGAAGCTGAAAGGGAGTTCTGGAGCTCGACGAGTCTTACCGATGCCATCGGCAAGCTGAAGGGCGGATCCAATCCGTTTCGCGCGCTCGCCGAGACCGGCAAGCAAGCGTATGAGTATCACGAGGTCAACAAGACGCGCCTGTCTGGTGCGATCGGCACCAGCGAATGGATCACCGAGTCGCTGCAGCGAACCGCGGATGCCATTATCAGCCGTCTGCAAACCGGCTTGCCGGTACTGGCTTCGGTTGGCGCAACGGCACCGTTCGTCGGACTGCTCGGTACCGTCATCGGCATTTACAACGCGCTCATCGCGATCGGCGTCTCCGGACAGGGTTCCATCGATAAGGTGGCCGGCCCCGTGGGTGAAGCCTTGATCATGACCGCCATCGGGTTGGTGGTCGCTGTGCCGGCCGTGCTCGGCTACAACGTTCTATTGCGCCGCAATAAGACCGTGCAGGAGCGGGTCAGCCATTTCACGCACGAGTTGCATGCCTACCTCATCTCCGGCGTCAAAATGGGCTTGGGCATGGATAAGCCGCCGCCGTCAGCCGGCATGAAGCCGCCCGCTGCTGCGGTCGCCCGCTAGGATCCGCCGACCATGGCGCTGCATGTAGGAGGCGTTGAAGAAGAAGGCACGGCGATGTCGGACATCAACGTCACGCCGCTGGTGGACGTGATGTTGGTGCTGCTGATCATTTTCATCATCACCATCCGGGTCATCTTGCATCAAGTGCCGCTGACGTTGCCGAAGGCAACCAATTTGGTCACTCAGACGCGTCCCGAGAACATCACCATCGCGGTCGACAAGCAGGGCGCCATTTACTGGAACACCCAACTGCTGTCAGGCCAGGATGACCTGCTGAACCGGCTGCGCGGCATTGCGCGCCAAGAGCCGCAGCCTGAGGTGCACATTCAGGGCGACGCGTCCGTTCGTTATCAATTCGTGGGCCAAGTGCTGGTGGCGACGCAGAAGATCGGTATCCGCAAGGTTGCGTTCATTACCGAACCCGATCGTCCCAACTCTCGGTAGGAGATTAGTTCATGGCTATGAGTGTAGGCGGGGGCGGCGAGGGCCAATCCTATTCGGAAATCAACATGACGCCGCTTATCGACGTCATGTTGG
>DATNKC010000069.1:0-4895 GCA_035603615.1 Steroidobacteraceae bacterium
GCGCATACGGCGCGAACTTGACAAATCTTTGGCTGCGCGAGGCGCGGCCCGAGGGCTTGATAGCTCGGATCGGCGCCGTCCCCAGCGGGTCTCATCCCGGCTATTTTTCTCCGATCGGAAAGCTTGTTGCCGTAAAGGACAATTAGCTTGTAGATTAGCGCTACATAAAAACGGGAGTCTGCGCGTGAAGTATCCAACCTTTGGCCACATTCGGGGGGCCGTCGCGCTTGTTGCGCTCGCAAGCACCCTGGCAACTGCGCACGACGCGTTGCCGAGCACAAACGAAACCCCCTCAACTCCCGATGCGGCCAACGTTGATTTTCGCTGGGATCAGAAGATTCCATTGCGTGACGGCGTCCGCCTGAGCGCAACCGTGTACACGCCGCGTGGTCAAAAGGCGCCGGCGCCTTGCGTGTTTACCCTCACACCGTATATAGGGCAAAGCTATCACGATCGCGGCGTTTATTTCGCGGCACATGGCTTTCCGTTTCTTACCGTGGATGTGCGCGGCCGCGGCAATTCCGAAGGGCAATACGATCCGTTGTTGCAGGAAGCACATGATGGCTACGATGTCGTGGAGTGGTTGGCGAAGCAGCCGTATTGCAACGGCAAGATTTCCATGTGGGGCGGCTCCTATGCGGGCTACGACCAATGGGCCGCGGCCAAGGAATTTCCGCCTCATCTTGCGACCATCGTGCCGGTCGCGGCGCCCTACGCGGGTGTTGATTTTCCGATGCAGAACAATATCTTCGCCCCCTATGACCTGCAGTGGCTGACCTTTACCAGCGGGCACGCCTCGCAGGACAAGCTCTTCGGCGACGAGGCCTTCTGGCAGAACAAGAACCGCCAATGGTTCGAGTCGGGTGCGCCCTTCAAGGATTTCGACACGCAAGTCGGCGCCCCCTCGGCCATATTTCAGCGTTGGCTGCAGCACCCGCATCCTGATGCCTTTTGGGATGCCTACAATCCGACCGCCGAGCAGTACGCACGCCTCAGCATTCCGATTCTGACCATCACCGGGTCTTACGACGGCGATCAGCCCGGCGCGCTCACGCACTATCGCGAATACATGAAGAATGCCTCCGCCGAAGGCCGTGCACGGCACTACCTCATCATTGGGCCCTGGGATCACGCCGCGACGCGCACGCCGCGAGCGGAGATCGGCGGTCTTAAGTTCGGGCCGGCGAGTCTCGTGGATCTGCCGCGGCTGCATCTGGAGTGGTATGCGTGGACCATGCAAGGCGGCCCGAAGCCGCAATTCCTGCAAAAGCCGGTCGCCTACTACGTCATGGGCGCGGAGCGATGGCGCTACACCGATACCCTGGAGGGGATCACAGCTCAGTCGCAGCCCTATTTCTTGGATTCGAACAGCAACGCTGCCGATGTGCTGGCTGCCGGTGTGCTAGGGGCGCAGGCCGGCAACGGAAAACCGGATCACTTTGTCTACGACCCGCACGATTTGAGCTTCGCCGCGGATGAGGCCAATTCGGATTCCGCGGACCTGACCGATCAGCGCGCAGCCTACGCGAGGCGGGGCAAGCTGCTCGTTTATCACAGCGCGCCGTTTGAGAAAGATACCGAGATCAGCGGCTTCTTCAAGTTATCAGCCTGGATTGGAATCGACCAGCCGGATACCGACTTCGCGGTGAGCATTTCCGAGATTCGCCCCGACGGCCGCAGCATCGTGCTGACAAATGACTCAATGAGAGCGCGTTATCGCGAAAGCACCCGTGAGCCGAAGTTGGTCGCGACACGCGCGCCGCAGCGCTATGACTTCGAACACTTCACCTTCGTCTCGCGCCAAGTCGGCAAGGGCAGCCGCCTGCGGCTGACCATCGCGCCGATCAATTCAATCTTTAGCGAGAAGAACTACAACGCCCCCAAGCCCGTGGCCGAGCAATCCATGAGTGACGCTCGCGCGGTGACGGTGACCCTGTTTCACGACCGGGCGCATCCGAGCGCCCTGTACGTGCCCTTGGGACAACCCTGAAATCGCTCAACTAGGGCCCAAGGCCCTTCGGTGATTCGCGCCGTAATGGTTGTCGACTGACAAATCTTTCTCGAAGGCGTAAAAGGCGGTAGGCAACCTGAAAATGTTTGCGGAACCCGCCGCTCAAGGCCGGCGTCCAACCGCCGTGGGCCGGATTGCACCGCATCCGGCGGCCTCGTCAACCTAGGAGAAATGATCCATGAACACTGCAGTCGATATGGTGTCGCTGACCGCACCGGTCACACGCTTCGTGAGTCAGGCTCGTCAAGCCCTGATCGATGGCCGCTGGCAGGACGCGCAGTCCGGCGAAACTTTCGAAGTATTCAATCCTTCCAATGAATCCGTAATCGCACGCGTTGCCGATTGCAAGCAAGCCGATGTAGATCTGGCGGTGGCTGCGGCGCGCAAGGCCTTCGATAGGGGGCCCTGGCCGCGCATGTCGCCCTCGGCTCGCGGCAGGATCCTCTGGAAAATCGGCGATCTGATCCTGGAAAATCTCGAGGAGCTCGCTCAGCTGGAATCGCTCAATAACGGCAAGCCCATCGCTGTGGCGCGCGCCGCCGATGTGCCCCTGGCTGCGGATCTGTTCCACTACATGGCGGGTTGGGCGACCAAAATCGAGGGCAGTACCCTTTCCCTGTCGGTGCCCTATACGCCCGACGCGCAATACCACGCCTATACCCGCAAGGAGCCGATTGGGGTCGTTGCACAGATTATTCCGTGGAATTTCCCATTGCTCATGGCGGCCTGGAAATTAGGCCCGGTGCTGACGGCCGGCTGTACGGTCGTGTTGAAGCCGGCGGAGGAGACACCTCTGTCCGCGCTGCGGCTCGCCCAGCTGTGTCTCGACGCGGGGTTACCACCCGGCGTGCTAAACGTGCTCACTGGATTCGGTGAGACCTGCGGAGCACCGCTGGCGGCGCACAGCCAAGTAGACAAAGTGGCCTTCACCGGTTCGACCGAAGTCGGCAAGCTGATCGTCAAAGCCGCAGCCAACGATCTGAAAAAAGTCACGCTCGAACTGGGGGGCAAATCGCCCAACATCGTGCTGGACGATGCGGATCTCGATGTGGCGATTCCGGGCGCGGCGAGCGCGATTTTCTTCAATCATGGCCAATGTTGCTGCGCGGGCTCGCGTCTCTTCGTGCAAGAGAAGAGCTACGATCGGGTATTGGAGGGGGTCAGCAAAGCCGCACGCTCCATCCGCTTGGGCCCGGGCTTAAATCCGCAGAGCGAGATGGGACCACTGGTGTCAAAAACCCAATTCGACCGCGTCACCGGCTTCCTGCGTTCCGGCAAGGAGGAGGGCGCCCGCACGGTGTGCGGCGGCAATCGCCACGGTGAGACCGGATTTTTCGTCGAACCCACCGTACTCGACGGCACGAGCGACAAGATGCGCGTCTACCAGGAGGAAATCTTCGGTCCCGTGGTGACCGTGATGCCATTCAAAGAAGTCGACGATGAGCTGATTCGCCGCGCCAACGACACAGTCTACGGATTGGCCGCGGGCCTATGGACCAGCAACATCAAGCGCGCGCATCGCATCGCGGATCAGTTGCGCGCCGGTACGGTTTGGGTCAATTGCTACAATATCTTCGACGCTTCGATGCCTTTCGGCGGCTATAAGCAATCGGGCTGGGGCCGTGAGATGGGCAGCGAAGTTCTCAAGAATTATCTTGAGACCAAGTCGGTGTGCATGAGCGTCTAGCTTTGATGCGCCGGGAGCGCCCGCAAGGGCGCTCCCTTGAGACGCAATTAAAGCCGGTTTGTCATAGTGTGGCGTTGGGCAACCATCGAGACCCAGCCTGCCTAAAAACTCGCCCGTAATGAGCGGCCCATCACGGGCGATAGCTTTCCAAGCTTCTAGAGTGGGCTCACCCTCAATCAGAAACCACTGACAGGATTCAACTATGGGCAGTCCGATCATCGGCGCGATGACCCCTAAGGCACGAGTTCGGCTGCGCACCGTTGCCCTCATCGGCCTGGGTCTGTTCAGTGTCGCGGGCACAATGCTTCCCGCCGCGGCGGATAATGGCGCTCTCTATGTGGCCCCGGGACCCTCGAATCTCGTCGCGCCAGACGTGGCAAAGCGCAGCCAAGAACAGCTGGCCGGAACGGCGAGAAAATTAGGCGATCTGATTGGCGATTCGCTCAAATCACGAACCACTCACGCCACCGATCTGGTGGTCACGACCCAGTGCGGACACTATGTCTCCGCGAGCATTTCCTATGCGGACGGGACAGCCAAAACGCTCAACCTAGGCAACGCCCCTGCAACTCAAAGCGATATGGACAAGGCGAAGGCAGCCATCCCGATATTGCGTATTGTCGATCAACCCGGCTGCGAGCACTGACGCGACGCTCAGGCATGGGCACCGGGCGAAATGCTAGCATCGCCCGATGAACTCAGATCCGATCAAAACCTGGCACCGCATCGTGGAAAATCGCGATGTGCAAGGCCTCGAGGCGCTCCTTGCCGACGAAGCGGTGTTCCATTCCCCGGTCGTGCACACGCCGCAAATCGGCAAGCCCATCACCAAGAAGTATCTCGCTGCCGCCTTTCAGGTCTGCTTCAATGAATCATTTCGCTACGTGCGGGAAGTGCAAGGCGATCGAGACGCTGTGCTCGAGTTCGAGGTTCAGCTGGATGGAATCACGGTCAATGGTGTCGACATGATCAAATGGAACGAGGCGGGAAAGATCACCGAATTCAAAGTGATGCTTCGTCCCTTGAAAGCGGTGAACCTCATTCACCAGAAGATGGCGCAAATGCTGCAGGCTCAGGCGGGGGATTTACGGTGAGGTCCACGTCGAGTCGATAAGGTGCTCGTCCATCTCCTTGCCCGGCGCGCACTGCGCTGAGTAGTAGTCGGATTGAATGCCGCCGATTTTCCCGCGCTCCTGA
>DATNKC010000070.1:0-5862 GCA_035603615.1 Steroidobacteraceae bacterium
GAGGTCGATTTCCGCGTGCGAATGCGGTTGAGAAAGGTCCGCGCCGTATATCAGCGCGCCGCAGCTCGCTCCAGAAGGCTCGACGCGAAGAGTCATCACGGTCTCCCTCTAAGGTGCTCGCGATAATCGTCCGGCGTGAGCGGCCGGTCAACCGCTTGAACCCGCTCGCGAATTCCTTCTGCGACCTGGCCGCTCGCCAAGCCACATATATTCGCTATCGTTATAGTGAATATTGACTGTGGATATAGTTAATGTAAGTATCCCGCCATGCGCCGCAAGAGCGCACCTGCAACGCAAGGGGGGAGCCATGAAGATCCAAGAATTGTGGTTGAGTGTTTCGGCCGTCGCGCTCGGTTGGTGCAGTACCGCTGTCGCGCAGACGGTGACGTCCGGTTCCAGCGATATCGCCGAGGTGGTCGTCACTGCCGAACGCCGGCACACCGATCTTCAGACAACGCCCATCTCCGCGACGGTCATCAGCGGCGGTGATCTCGCCAACCTTGGCGTCACCATGGTCGATGCGCTGCAGTTCGCGACACCTGGCGCGGTGATCGACAACTTTGGCCAGGGCAATGACTTCAACATTCGCGGCGTCGGTAAAGGCGAACACAACTCTCAGACGACGGTGGGTGTAGTCACCTACCGCGACGGCGTCGCAACCTTTCCAGGATATTTCCAGGGAGAACCCTACTACGACGTTTCCAGTGTCGAAATCCTGCGTGGCCCTCAAGGCACATTCGGCGGCCAAAATGCCACGGGCGGCGCCGTATTGGTGAACACGAACGATCCGGTCATCGGCGGCAATGTGGACGGTTACGTGCAAGCTCAGGTCGGCAACTACACCGACTTTGGCCTGCAAGGCGCGGTCAATCTGCCGATCAGCAGCACGCTGGCGGCGCGCATCGCGTTCGACAGCGAGAGCCGCGACACCTTCTATCACGTCACCGGCCCAAACGGCGGTGCTTACAACGGCAATCCCGGCAATGTGCGCATTGGCAGCGGCCGAATCAGCCTATTGTTCAAACCCGACGAATCGCTGACGATTTCTCTCAAGACTGATTTCGATTATCTGAATTTCGGCGCATACCCCGCCAGTCCGTACAATTCCACCGAGGATCTCTTCAACATTGGTGTGAACTCCCCGCAACAAGGGCTCGACCGGTTTGGACGCACGATCTTGAAAGCGGACTATGTGCTGCCGGATGGCATCACCTTGCGTTCAGTCACGGGCTACCAGAAAGGCGATACGCAATATCAGGCCGATTTGGACGGCACCAACATTGCAAACGATTATTTTGCCGACAATGTGTGGGAAACGCTCTGGTCCGAGGAGTTCAACGTCATCTCGCCCGACCACGGTTTCTTCACATGGATATTCGGAGCCTACGCCGACTACGACAATCTCACTTTCGTTCCCAACTATTATTTCCTGATTGGTCAACCGCCGGGGAACCCGCTCACCGAATACCGCCTGCAGGGCACCAATCCGACCACGGCAGTCGCCGGCTTCGGTCAGGTGAGCTTTCAACTGACGAGCGGCCTGCAGCTTCAAATCGGCGCCCGCTACACCGATGCCAAGACCACCAACTATGTGCAAGTGCTGCAGTATGGGCTGCCGCTGCAGGACCAGCAGTCGCAGAAATATACGAATACCTCGGGCAAGGTCTCCTTGAATTGGACCATTGATCCGAACAACTTTGTTTATACCTTCGTTTCGACCGGCTTTCGTCCCGGCGGCTTGAATGTTCCGGTGGGTTTAGGGACGCCGGAGGCGTTTGGTTCTGAGAAGTTGACGAACTACGAAGTGGGCTGGAAGAACCGCGCCTTCGATGGACATCTGCGCACGCAGATCGATGCCTTCTATTACGATTACAAAAATTTCCAGGTCACCGTGGGCTATCCGACATTTCCGACCTTCGGTTTCGAGCTGAACAATCCGAACCCGACGCACATCTACGGTTTTGAGGCGCAAACTCAGGCGGTATTCGGCCAGTTCTCCCTCGACGGCGGATTGGCCGTAATGCACAGCTCTCTCGGCCGGTTTTTCGCCACCGATCCGCGCATCGTGTCGGTTACGCCTTGCGATCCGCAGGTCGGACCCACGAGCGCGTCCTGCGTCGATTTGACCGGACACTCCCAAACCTATGCGCCCAACTTCACCATCAATCTCGGCGCGGAGTACAAGTTCTTGCTGAGTGACCAAGACTCACTCACACCACGGCTGAACGATGGCTATGTCGGGCCGCAGTGGGCGACCCTGTTCGAAAACGAGTCGCAGGGAGACCACTTGTCGGGGCGCAACATCGCCGGTGCGCAATTGGCTTGGCAGCATGCGCGCTACGTGACGACGCTGTACGGGACCAATCTCACCAACCAGCACTATGTCGAGGCCCTGAACTCCGGACTTAATTTTGCAGGTCCACCTCGTCAATACGGCCTGCGATTCCTGATGAGCTTCTAACGGCGAACCGCCGGTCGCCTTGCTCGGGCCGGCGGCCGCGGTTTTAATTCCGCGTACTTAGCATGCGTATGCAACCCTATGCACTGACCGTTGACAAGTTTCTCGATCACGCCGCCAAATGGTCGGGAGATCGTGAGATTGTCACCGCGGATGCCGGCCGACCCGTGCTGCGCATCGGTTACGCTGAGCTACGCGCGCGAAGCAATCGGTTGTCGGGCGCGCTGGAGGCGCTTGGACTGCGCGGCGGCGAGCGCGTCGGCACGCTCGGCTGGAACACTCAGCATCATCTGGAAATGTATTACGCGCTCATGGGCAGCGGCATCGTCTGCCACACGCTCAATCCGCGCGTTACGGTTGCGCATCTCGCCGCCATGATCAACGAGGCGGAAGATCGCGCGCTTGCGGTGGCGTCGAACCTTGCGCCGCTCTGGTCGCAGTTGTCGCCGCTGTGTCCCAACATTGAACACGTGATTCTCATGGACAGCGCAGGGCCGCGCGGCGAGGTGTTTGCAGGTCACGAGGCGAGGGTCTGGGGCCACGAGGAATTGCTCGCGACGTACGGTGCCGCAACCGCCTGGGGCGTCTTCGCTGAAGAGACCCCGGCGGGTCTTTGCTACACGTCAGGCACCACGGGTGCGCCCAAGGGCGTGCTCTATACCCACCGCTCGAACTACCTGCACACGTTGCGCGCTTTGCAGGCAGACGCCATCGCGCTCTCCGGCGGCGATGTGCTTTTGATTGCCGTGCCGATGTTCCATGCCAATGGGTGGGGGCTGCCTTTCGCCGCTCCGGCGGTCGGCGCCAAATTGGTTTTGCCGGGCCGTCACACCGATGGCGCGAGCTTGGCCGCAATCATGCGCGCTGAGGCCGTCAGTGTTGCGGCGGGTATTCAGACCGTGTGGCTGGGAGTGCTCGATCACCTTGATGAAGTGGACGGCGAGCTGCCTGACTTGAAGCGCGTCTTGATCGGCGGCGCGAATTGCCCGGACGCTTTGATTCGACGCATGGAGCAACGCCTTGGGGCGCGCGTGCAGACCAGCTGGGGAATGACCGAACTCTCACCGTTGGGAACGATTGCGCCGCTCGACACGCCCCTCACAGAGACGCGAGCTTCCGGCCGGCCGCCCATGGGGCTCGACTTGAAGCTGACCGATGCGAGCGGCGTCGATCTTCCTCACCAGCGTGGTGTGGTCGGTCACCTTAAAGTCAAGGGTGCCAGCGTGATCGAACGCTATTTCAAAGCCAACGCAAGCGCCTTGGACGCGCTTGGGTTTTTCGATACGGGCGATCTGGCCAGCATCGATGAGGCCGGCAATGTCTCCATCAATGGGCGCTCGAAAGACCTGATCAAGTCAGGCGGCGAGTGGATAAACCCGGCAGAAATCGAAGACATCGTGGGGACGCATCCAACCGTGGGTCTCGCGGCGGTTATTGCCCGGCCGGATGCCAGGTGGGGCGAGCGACCGGTTCTGATTGTAGAGTCCCGTCAAGGGATTCCGCTGGACGCTCTCGAGCTGCTGGAGTTTCTGCGCGGTAAAGTAGCGAGCTGGTGGCTACCCGATCAGATCCTCGAGATCGATGCCATGCCGCTTGCCGCGACGGGTAAGATAGATAAGAACCAATTGCGCAGTCACTACGCAAATGGGAAACTCAGTGCACGTGAAACAACCAGTTAAGCGATTTCAGCGTCTCGAGCTTCGCTGTCTGCAAAAGGGCTAGATAGGTGCCGAAAGCTCCGAAGCGCCAACGGCGCAGCAAGGCGCAACAGCGCGCCGAAAGCTTGGAACAAATCCTCGACTCCGCGGAGTACCTGTTCTCAAAACACGGGCTCGACGGAGTTACGCTTCGCGACGTCGCGCTGCGCGTAGGCATCCATACGACTCTCTTGCATTATTATTTTAAGGATAAGCGCAATTTATTCGAGGCCGTGTTCGCCCGGCGAGCGAGCATCACCAGCAATCGCAGAATCGCGGCGCTCGAGAAGTACGAAGCCGAGGCAAAGGATAAGCCGACGGTTGAAGGCGCGCTGCACGCGTTCTTGGACACCGACTTGGATCTCTACTATGAGGGCGGCGAAGCGTGGATGAACTATGGCGCGTTTGGCGCCCGGGTGAGCAACACGCCCGAAGGGGCCGCGCTGATGGATGTTTACTTCGATCCGGTGGTCTTAAAGCTTGTCAGCATCTTGAAGCGCGCACTGCCGGATTACCCGGACGAGGATATCTTCTGGGGCTATCACTTCGTGACCGGCGCGCTCATGAATACGCTGGCGCGTACCGGACGCATCGATCGCCTCTCCGGCGGGTTGTGTCATTCGGATGATTTTCCCGCCGTAAAGAAACGCATGGCCAATTTTATGGCCGCCGGATTTCTGACCCTCAAAAGTCGCTGATCGTTTCCGTGTCGAGCGCGCTACCTGCAGTGGCTGCCGGCAGGGGATAGCGGCGGCGAAATGACGCCGACGTTCCAGTTCCACGCCACGGTGCCACTCGATCGGCGCCGGCACACGGCCTCTTCATGCAGCGCGTACATTCCGGGGAAAGGATCAACGGATGCGTGCGGCGCGTCCGTAAAATCCATGTAGGCGTGCTGCGATCCATAAGCGGGCCAATCCGCTTCATTCGCTGCGCGCGGCTGCGAATCGCGAGCAAAGCTGCTCCAATACTCAAGCATCGCCGCCGAGAGCGCCGCTTCCTCGGGAGCGGCGGAAATCTTGGGCCAATGCGGCGGTGTTTGCGTCATGGTGCCAAACACGAAAGGCAGTTCACTGGCGTGGAAGCCTTTCAGACCGGCGGCGTCGGCGTTGGGATAGCCATGATCAAACAGGTACAGGAAGGAGGGTTGTCCCAGCTCGGACTGCTTCGCGACCAAGCGCAGCGCAGTCCAGCCGTACAGGGCGTCCCGCGTGGTCGCCAGGATGCTCTCGCGCAGATTGTTGCCAGGATAGAGCCGTAGAAATTCCTCCGCGAGATCGCCGTAGCGGTCGCGGATGATGCGTTCGTATTCGGCCGGACTCGGCGGGGAGGGCGGCGCGAGGAAGACCAGCGAACGAATTTCGCCGCTGTTGAAGCCGGCCAACAGCGGCACGCGCGCTTGTTCGCCGCGATCGAACACTTCGACCAATTGCCGCGGCAATACGTGCCCATCGACCGCGCCGAACGGCGCGAAATAGGCCGCGGCCGCCGCGTCGGTCAGCGCCTGCGGATCCATCGCCCGAAGCGCCGTGATATTCGGCGCGTGAAGCGCAGCCGCGAGTTTCGCGCCGGCTTCCTCGGCAGCCGGGGCACCGAAACGGCTCTGCTTCAGTTCGGGGGTCGAGATCATGTAGGCGCTTTGCGCGATCGCCTTGGAAAAGAGGCCGCGCGCGTCCGGTGATGCCATGAGGTACATGACACTCAAGG
>DATNKC010000071.1:0-3241 GCA_035603615.1 Steroidobacteraceae bacterium
CAGCGGCGCGCAGGCACGAATGGATCCGTTGATGCCCGATGCAGATCTGGACACGCAATTCATCAAAGTCACCCTGGCCCGCCCCGTCCCACTGCATGGCGAAGGCCGCGTGATCATCGTCAAGACTTACAAAGACCCTAAAAGTTACCGCGTGGAGGGCAACACGATCGTCTTCGATCGACCGTTGGGCATTAAGCGCAACAAAGTCGTGCTGCCGCCGGGATACGAAGTGACGGGATTGACGGTGCCCTCGCAGATTCTCACTGAAAAAGACGGCCGTATCGCCATCAGTTTCCTGCACGCGGGAAGCGGCGAAGCACCTTTGGTGCTGCGGGCGAAGAACACGGCGCAGACTGGAGCCGCCGCGCTGCCAAAAGCGCTGACGGCCGCGCGCAGCTGGGAGTCGCCTTTTGCCGGCCCAGCCGAGGAGGAGCGGCTCGCCGAGCGGGCGCACCAAGACCGGGACATCGTGTACTTCCTGCAGCAACCCGAAACGCATGCGTTCAGCCTTTATCACGACTACACCGAAACCCGGCCTGGCATCAGCGGTTACGCCAATATCGTTCGCGAAGGCAGCGTCGCCAGCCACCCGTCGGCGAACATTCTGGATACCGGAGAAATCCTGAAGACACTCGAAATGAGCGGTGCCGAATTGGCCGCATCCAAAATCAATGTGGGCGAAACGGTGCCGGCCACGGCTCGAGTAGTGGTGATTCCATTTGCGGCCGTGCATCCAGGACAGACCTTACGGCTGCGCATTGCGGAAACCTATACCGCGCCCGTGAGCTACAAATTGGACGGTGATGAGATGATTTTCGATCGCAGCCTAGGGAGAGCGCGAAACGCAGTGGTGCTGCCGTCGGGGTGGTACTGCACCTTCAGTGCGGCGCCCGCCACGGTGACTCAATTGCCGGATGGTAGAGTTCGCCTGGACTACTGGGACGACCGACCGGAAGCCGTGGATGTTCTGTTGAAGGCAAAGCGGCGTCGCGCCGCAGAATAGCCGGACCGTCGCGAGGACTGAGGAGCCTAAGGGTTCGTCTGACTGACGGTCGGCGACTGCGCATCTTTGGGAGGCGGTGTGGGCTCGACCGGTATCACCGGCAGGTGGTAGGCATCCACCTTCTTGGCCTTGGATTCCTCCTCCTGGCGCTTCTTATCTTCGGCGATACGCAATTGCTCGCGGCTGCGCTCAAAATCCTCGGCGCGCTTCGCTTCTATCGACGGATCGACCTGCGCTGCGAGGCGCTCGATCGCGATGCGGGCGTTCAAGCAGTCCGAATCGTTGCGCGCCTTGCCAGGATCGCGATTGCACTTCATGAGCACGCCGTCGAGCGCAACGCGATCTTCCATGAGATCCGACACCGTCATCGGCGGAATGCGCCGCGGACTGCACGCTGCCGTCGAGACTACGACGGCGGCTACACAGCCGCAGATGATCATTGATTTGATTGACATTGACATATAGCTTCCCACCAGCAATGTTACCCAAAATGGGGCGTCTGGCGACCCTATGGTTGTGACGCGCCTCACGACTTGACAAATTCCTACACGCGGTTCGCGCCCGTGCCGGAGCCTGCCTAGGTTTGACCGCACGGGAGCGCATGTGTACCGTTCTTAGCCATGCCGACGCCAAAACCCGCAAAACCGGAAACTCCCGACTTCGAGACGGCCATGCGCGATCTGGAGGAATTGGTGGAACGCCTGGAACATGGCGACCTGCCGCTGGAGGAATCGCTGGCGGCATTCGAGCGCGGTGTGATGTTGACGCGTGCCTGCCAGAGCGCGCTGAAGGAAGCTGAACAAAAGGTTGAGATCCTGTTGAAAAAAGCCGGCGAACCGGCCGTTGAAGACTTCATGCCCGACGAACCCAATAACGGCTGACCGCGACGTGAATGCGGATGCGATGGAAGCGCGAATGCGTGGCTATCAAGCACGCGTGCAAGCGGTCCTTGACGCCGCACTGCCGGCGGCTGATTTGGTGCCGCAGCGTTTGCACGCCGCGCAGCGCTACGCCGTATTGGGCAACGGTAAGCGCTTGCGCCCCCTGCTGGTCTACTGCACCGGAGAGGCGTTGCAGGTGCCGGTGAACATCTTGGATGCGCCCGCGGCGGCGGTGGAACTCATTCATTCATACTCGTTGGTTCACGACGATCTGCCCGCCATGGACGACGATGATCTGAGGCGCGGCCAACCCACGACGCATCGCGCTTTTGATGAGGCGACCGCGATTCTCGCCGGCGACGCATTGCAGGTATTGGCCTTCTCGTTGCTGTCGCGCGATCGCACACCGGGCGTGACGGGGGATGCGCGCCTGAAAATGATTCAAATCCTGGCGGATGCGAGCGGCACCGCGGGTATGGCCGGGGGCCAGGCAATCGACCTCGCCGCCGTGGGCCGGGAGTTGACGCTGGAGGAACTTGAAGCCATGCACAGGCTCAAGACCGGCGCGTTGATTCGCGCCAGTGTGCTGATGGCGGCAGCGTGTGCACCGACTTTAAGCGCGGCGAACTGGGATGCGTTGGACGGTTATGCCCAGGACATCGGACTCGCGTTTCAGATCCAAGATGACATCCTCGATGTCGAGGGCAAGACCGAAGAGACCGGCAAGACCAGCGGGGCCGACGCCGCGCGCGCCAAGCCCACCTACCCCAGCGTGCTGGGTCTCGAAGCGGCCAAGATCCGCGCTCGAGAGTTAAAGCTGCGCGCCTGCGAGAGACTGACCCCGCTCGGCGAGGGCGCACGCGTCCTGGCCTGGCTGGCTTCGTACGTGATTCAGCGCCGCGTTTGAAGCCCTGCCTGCCGATTTTAAGCGCCCAAAGCGCAGAAAACCGCCGTGCGGCGCCTAATTTGCCGTGTCGATGAACCTTTTGGGGCCCTAAAGCCAACTCACGTCGAATGGTCTAAAATTCTTGAGTTCCGCGGTTTCGGCACCATCTCGGCCCTGATCGCTCCAGTAGGAAATGACTATGAATGCCGCTGTCTCCGCCAAAAAGCCCACGCCTAAGACCGTGGAGGATGTCCAAGGACATGCCGACACGCGCCGAATACCCATCAACAAGGTGGGCATCAAGGACATTTATCATCCGGTTAAAGTCAAGGATCGGGCGCGCGGCGAGCAGCACACGGTGGCTAACTTCAACATGTACGTGAACCTGCCGCACAATTTCAAGGGCACGCATATGTCGCGCTTCGTGGAGATCTTACATCGTCATGAACGTGAAATTTCCGTCGAGTCCTT
>DATNKC010000072.1:0-5332 GCA_035603615.1 Steroidobacteraceae bacterium
GGTCACGCTGTCGTATCTTGCCCGCGGTTTCGATTGGGCCGCCGACTACACGGCAACCTTGTCCCAAGATGGCAAGCGCCTGGACCTCGGCGCCTGGGTGACTCTGGCCAATTCAAACGGCGTCGGCTTCCCGTCAGCGCATGCGCAAGTGGTGGCCGGCAAGGTCAACCGGGTGAACGGAGGAGACGGCGAGATTGGCGAAGTCGAGCCGATCGATATCGGTGGACCGATTCTTGCCCAATGCTGGCCGCGCGGCTCGACCAGCGATCAGCCACCCCTGATTCTTCGCGAAGCCCGAGATCGCATGTTCAAGAAGAGCGTTGCGGCGATGGCGCCGGCAGCGATGAGCCTCCAGGAGATCTCCGTCACCGCAGCAAGGAGAGTGCAGCAAGAGCAGTTGGGCGACTTAAAACTGTATCGCGTCCCCGAGCGGACGACTCTGGCCAGCCGCCAATCAAAGCAGGTACGGCTGATGGATCAGTCGGGCATTCCCGTCGGAACCATTTATGGCGCGGACCTCGCGACGGCCTACCGGGGAGCCGCATCGACGGGCGCCGCACATCGTTTGCTGCGGACAAAAAACACGGTCGCGAATCACTTGGGACTGCCGTTGCCGTCTGGCACGGTGGCGGTATTCACCGCATACAACGGCGAGCGGTTGTTGGAGCATGAATCGGGCCTGCGCGATATCGCCGTGGAGGAGGACGTGGAAATCGATATGGGCGAGAGCTCCGACGTTCAGGTCTCCCTGACGCCTGAGGAGACCAGCATCGATTCAGGTCGAGCCAAGCTGCTGCCCCTGGTGCCGGGCGTAGCGCTGCGCTCCGTCAAGGTCGAAGACGTTCAGCGCGTCGAAGTGAGGAACGCCCGCGCCGCCGCGATCGACTTCGAGCTGCGATTGTCTCTGCCGGAGGGCGCACGCATCGTGCGCGCCGATCATCCCCTGGGCACCAAAAACGGCAGACCACTATTCCGCTTCAAGGTTCCCGCCAATCAAACGGTCACGGTGCGCTTCCAGTCCCAGGCCATCGGCGATGGAATTTTGCGCACTCCATAGCGTTTGGCGGCTTGCCAAGTAGCTTACAATCGCGGCATGCCGGGAATTCGCAAGCAAACAGCTGAGCCGCAATGGTGAGAAGCCGCCAATCGCGGATCAAAAACTATTTCGCTGAGAATCGGCTGTTTACGATTCGAAGCATCGTGGCCGGCGTATTTGCGGCGGTGCTGCTGCTGGCGGTCGCGGGACGTCTGTTCTATCTGCAAGTCATCAAGTTCGACTATTACCATGGTCTCTCGCAAGGCAACAGCATTCGCACCGAGCCGATCCCGCCCAGTCGAGGCCTGATCCTCGACCGTCACGGCGTGGTGCTGGCGGACAACATGCCCGCCTTCAATATCGAGCTGGTCCGCGAGCAGGTGGGCGACAACAAGGCGCTGGACGCCACGCTGGCGCAATTGGTGAGCATCGGCCTTCTGCGCAGCGAAGAGGTGAGCAATATCCGGCGTACCGTGCTGCTGCACAAGGTCTACGAGAGCGTGCCGGTCAAACTGCTCCTGAACGAGGAGGAGATGGCGCGCTTCGCCGTGCATCGCTACCAATTCGCGGGCGTGGATATTCGCGCGCGGTTGGCGCGGCATTACCCGCTGCGCGAGATGGGGGTTCACGCGATCGGCTACGTCAGCGCGATCAATGAGCAGGACCTCAAGCAAATCGACAGCGCCGAATACGCGGGTACCAGCCTCATCGGCAAGCTGGGTGTGGAGGGCGCCTACGAGCAGCAGCTGCACGGCAAGCCGGGCTTCCGGGAAATCGAAGTGAACGCGGCAGGCCGTCCGGTGGATAAGCAGGGAGGCTACGCGACCAAACTCAATACTCGCCCGCCGGTGGCAGGTGAGGATCTGATATTGGGCATGGACGTGCGCGTGCAGAAAGTTGCCGAAGAGGCGCTGGTGGGCAAGCGCGGATCGGTGGTGGCGCTCGATCCGAAAACCGGCGACATCATCGCGCTCGCCAGCACGCCGGGATTCGATCCCAACGATTTCGTCCGCGGTCTGTCGGTGGCGCAGTATTCCGCGCTGTCGAACAATATCGATGTGCCTCTGCTCAACCGCGCACTGAGGGGTGCGTATCCGCCGGGCTCGACGGTGAAGCCGCTGTATGCCTTGGCGGCGCAACACTACGGAATTTTGACGCCGGAACACGTCGAATACTGTCCGGGGTACTTCACGTTGCCAGGCAGCAGCAATAAGTATCGCGACGACAAAGTGCATGGATCCTTGGATATGCGGCACGCCATATCCGAGTCCTGCGATGTGTATTTCTATCGGCTCGCCGACAAGATGGGCATCGATCGTATGCACGCGTTTATGAGTGCGTTTGGCTATGGGGAATTGACCGGAATCGATATTCCCGGGGAAAAGCAGGGCTTGTACGCTTCGCCGGAATGGAAACGACGGGTGTTCAAGCGCAAAGCCGATCAAGTGTGGTTTCCCGGCGAAAGCATCAGCATGGGCATCGGCCAAGGTCCCATCACGGTCACGCCTTTGCAGCAGGCGCATTTCGCCGCGGAAATTGCCGAACGAGGGAAAATAATAGCGATGCCGCGCTTGGTGTCGGCCACTCGCGCCCCGGGATCGGTGACCGTGGTCCCACGCAACAGCACTTTCGCCAAACCGATCGACCTGGCTACCGATGAGCAGTGGAACGTGATTTACGACGGCATGATAGGCGCAGTGACGCAGCCCGGCGCAACCGCTTACCTTGCCTTTCGCGGCGCGCTCTACAAGCTGGCAGGGAAAACCGGAACCGCTCAGGTAGTAACCGTCAAACAAACCGAAAGCACCAAGCACCAGGATGCTGACGTACGCAAACGCGAGCACGCCTGGTTCATCGCCTTCGCGCCGGTCGATGATCCAAAGATTGCCATTTCCGTGTTGATCGAGAATGGCGGCTTCGGCGGTTCCACCGCCGGTCCCATTGCGCGAAAGGTGCTCGACACCTACTTGGTCGGGGACGAGTCATCGGAACCGAAGAAAAACTCCGCCGAGCTGGGCAGCGCCACCAACTCGCACTAGAACCGCACGGTCAAGTGCACGCCCCAATTTCTGGGGTCGCCCAATTGCACGTAGAGTTTATTGGCGAAATCCGGCGGTTCGTCGCCGAAGTAAAAGCCGCGCACGGTGTAGTTCTTGTCGAGCAAATTGCGCCCCCAAAAATACGCTTCCCAGCGCGTCGTTTCCCAACCCAGTTTGCCGTTGACCAGCCCATAAGCGCTCGAGCGCGTCCAGTTCGGCGGCAAATCGTAGAAAAAAGGTCCCATGCCGGTGACGTCCAGCCGCGCATAGGGTCCGCGCGGGTCGCGCCAAGTCGCGTTCAGCGCGGCCTGCCAGGGCGGTGCATGCGGCAACGCGCGATCTGGCAAGGTCACGCCGTTTTGCACAAACCCTTGGTACTGGGTCTGTAGTAGCCCCAGCGAACCGCCGAACACCCAACTTTGCGTGGCGGCCCAGCTGGCCGTGCTTTCCAAGCCGTAATTGAAGCCGGATTTCGCATTGCCGGTGTAAAAGATGAAGGTATCGGGATTGCTGGGATCGAGTTGCTCGCCGGTGATCAACTGCTCGTTGTGGCGGATCGTATAGAAGAGCGAGGTGTCGATCTGCAGCCGCCCGTCGAGCACCCGAGCCTTGTGGCCGATCTCCAGGTTCAGATCGGACTCCGGTCCAAAGAGCAATTGGTTCGCCGGCAGACCGGGACTCAAGTTGAAGCCGCTCGCCTTGTAGCCGCGGGCGACGAGCGCATACACGTTCTGGCCGTCGGCGATTCTGTAATCGATCGATGCTTGGCCGCCCCATAGGTTGTCCGAGGGACCAAAGTCGTTTGTGGTCGTCGGTGCATCCAGATTCGTGGTCGTGTCGTTGTAGCGGCTGGTGTGGCGCTCGCCGCGCAATCCCAGGGACCATCGCGCCCGATCACCCCAATCGCCGTCGAGCTGTCCATAGATGGCGCCACTGCGCGAGCTATAGTCGCTCGAAACGACGGTGAGCGAATCGGAGTTTTGCGTTGCATCGAAAGGATCGATGTAAACCGCTGCGCTGGTATCGGTCAATGACTCGCGCAGCTCGAAGGCATAGACGCCCACGAGCCACGAGAGCCCGTGCGGCGATTCTTTCGCGGGGGTATCACCCAAGCGAAATTCCAAGCTGCGAGTCGAGCGATCGCGCACCTGGTCCTCGGTGGCCTCATCGGTGTAGGGCGCCCAGAGCACGGGGTTGCCCCAATCACCATCGAAACCGTAGTTGATCTTGCTATCGGCATACGTGGCGATGGTGGTCAAGGTTGCTGAACCCAAGCCCGAGTAGGTCGAACGGACCGAAAATCCGGTGGAATATTGGCGATCGACGCCGGGATTATCGGATTCCGTGGTGCGGCTGTTGTCGATGGCGAACGCATCGTAACCGTTGTTGATTTCTGTACGCATCACCGTCAGATCGACGCGCCAGTCCTCATTCGGTTCGAAGCGCCACTTGCCGCGCATGGTGAGCTCGTCGCGATTGTCGGTGTTGCTGCGGCCCAGGTAGGCATTGTGGTAGAAGCCGTCGCTGGTGTACTGCTGCACCGCGACCCTGAAGGCGGAATCCAGTGCGCTCACGGGGCCTGTGAGCACTGCACCATACGAGCGCTCGTTATAGTCGCCGGCGTCGACTTCGGCGCGGCCGCCGAAGGTGTCGGACGGGTCGGTACTCTTCACGTAAATCAGTCCCGCCAACGCGTTGGCCCCGTACAGGGTGCCTTGCGGACCGCGCAGAACCTCGATGTGATCGACGTCGAACAGCGTCGCGGCCGAGCCTAGGCCGCTAAAGTCGATGTCATCGATGAGAAAGCCGACCGAAGGGTTCGGCGCCCCTTGGTATTGCTGCAGTTCGCCGATGCCGCGGATTTGAAAGTACCGTGGGCGCGAGGTATCGCCCGCCCAATTAAGATTGGGCACCAGCGCCAACACGTCCTCGAAATGCTGCTGGCCGGCATCCCGCAGAGCGGACTCGTTGAGCACCGTGGCACTGCCGGGCAGGTCTTCGAGAGAAACGGATCTTAACGTGGCGGTGACGATGATCTCATCGAGCCTGTCGTCGGTATCTGAGGCTTTTGCCGCGGCAACCAGGGCCAGTGCGGCGGACAGAAAAACCAGCGCGGAATATCTTCTACCCATGCTCCCTCCGCCGGTACTAACCGGATCAGGTTCAATGGGTTTGCTGGTGTGCGTGAAGCTGCCAGCATCTCAGGCCCTCAAGGCCACCCCAGCGTTTTAAAAGAAACTATACCGTTCTACGAAAA
>DATNKC010000073.1:0-11574 GCA_035603615.1 Steroidobacteraceae bacterium
AGCCGTGATTCCCGAAGCGAATGTGCCGAAGCGGCCTCCCGAGGGGATGAGCGTGCGGGGCGTGGCGCGATTGAATCAGGCGTTGGAGGCGTTCTAGCGCCGCTTGGCGCTACGGCGGCGGGCTCGCGGATTGCGGCGTGGCTCGCAGAGTGCGGCGTGGCTTGCGGAATGCGGCGTGGATTGCCTTAAGGCGGCGTCGGTTCCGGCGGCCGGATGCGCACCGTCTTGATGGCGTTGTCGCCGGTTTGCAGGACCTCGAGCATGTAGTCGGCCATTTTCAAGGTCGTGCCCGGTTCGGGGATGGTCTCGAGGAACTCGACGATCAATCCATTCAAAGTCTTCGGTCCGTCCGTCGGCAGGTTCCATCGCATGGAACGATTCAGCGCACGGATGGTGGCCGAGGCGCTGGCGACGAAACTGCCGTCGGCTTCCGCGTGCACATCCTTGTGCATCATGGTTGCAGGGTCGGTGGTGAATTCGCCGACGATTTCCTCGAGAATATCCTCGATCGTCACCAAGCCCTGAATGTCGCCGTACTCATCGACCACGAATGCCATGCGGCGCTTGTTGCGCTGAAAATTCAGCAGCTGCGTGTTGAGTGTCGTTCCAGAGGGAACGAAGTAGGGTTCGCGCGCTTGGGCCGCGGCGGTCAAGGTGTCCTGATCCAGGTGACCGCGTGCCAATTCATGCACGACTTGCTTCATGTGCAAAAGGCCGATGATGCGGTCGATTTCGCCTTGATACACCGGCAAGCGCGTGTGCTGACTCTGCCGCAGCTGCTCCAAGATCCGGTCCCAATCATCATCGACGTCGATGCCGACGATTTCGTTTCGCGGCACCATGATGTCCTCGACGGTGGCATCCTCCAGATCCAGAATGCTGACGAGCATCTGCTGGTGGCGCCGCGGAATCATTGCGCCGGCCTCGGCCACGACGGTGCGCAACTCTTCGCTGCTCAAGGAATTTGCCGCCACCTGTCTCGAGACGCCGAACATCCGCAGCACGCCGTTGGCGAAGAGATTCGTCACCCAGACGAAGGGATACAGCAGAAACAGCAGGGGTGTGTAGATGTACGCGGCCGGCAGCGCCAGACTCTCGGGATGCAGAGCGCCGAAGGTCTTGGGCGCCACCTCGCAAAAAATCAACAGCACGAATGCCAGCAGCAGCGCGCCGAAGGCCACCAGGAATTCGCCGCCGACTCGCAACGCGATGAAGCCCACCAAAATCGGCGTGACCACGTTGACGATGGTGCTGAGAAACAGGATCAATCCGATCAGACGATCCGGGCGCTTGAGCAGCGCCTCGGCCAGGCGCGCGCCGCGGCTGCCTTCATTGGCTCGATGCCGCAGTCGATAGCGGTTCACGCTCATCAGGGCGGTTTCGCTGCCGGCGAAAAATGCGGCCAGAATCAGCAATCCCGCCAGCGTCGTGAACAGAAGTCCTAGGGACGGGTGTTCCATTCGCCGAAGATAAACCGGGGCGCCTAGCCCCAGTGCCGCCCGAACAGATCTTCGAGGACGAATTTCACGCCGAAATACGCGACCGCCAAAATCCCGAAGCCGCTCAGGGTCCAGCGCACCGCCGAGCGGCCGCGCCAACCAAAGCGCAGCCGGCCGATGAGCAAGACGCCGAAGATGAGCCAGGCGATCAGCGACAACACGGTTTTCTGCACCAGGTTCTGCGTGAACAGATTGGTGACAAAGACGAAGCCGGTGATGAGGGCCAGGGTGAGCAGTCCGAAACCCGCGGCCACCAGCCTGAACATGATTTTTTCCAGCGCATCGAGGGGCGGCAGCGCGCTCGACAGGTCGGCGATGCGCCGCGTGCGCAGACGCCGGTCGAGAATCACCAGCAAGATTGCCGTGACAGCGGCCGCAAACAGCAGGGCGGCAGCGGCCATCGACAGCAAAATGTGCGCGGTGAGTTCCCAGCCCAGCGTGGCTTCGGCGTAGCTGCGCCCGACGCCCCCGAGCCCGGTGCCGAGCGCCGCGCCCACCGCGGCGCTCAACATCAGGATGGCGCCGAGCACGCGATTTTGCTTGTCGATCGAAACCAAGCAGGCCAGCACCGCGAGCGTCCAGCCGAGCAACGAGAGCGCCTCGAGCAGGCCGATGGAGAAGCGCGCGTTCACGCGCATCATGAGCATGATGACGTCGCTGTGGCCGATGAGGGCAACGAGGATGAGGATCCACGCGAGCGGTTCCAGCCGCGGCTGTTTCACACTGCGCAACATGGCCCACGCGCTCACGGTGTAAAGCAGAAACAAAATGATGGCAGGAATCACGGCTGGCCTAATATGTGACTTTCAGATCATGACACAAGTAGAATAACCGCACTATGTTTGACCGCTTAACCAGCAGCCTCGGCGCTGCGCTCAAGTCGCTATCCGGCCGCGGCCGACTCACCGAGGACAACATATCCGAAACCGTGCGCGAGGTTCGTCTCGCGCTGCTCGACGCCGATGTCGCGTTGCCGGTCGTCAAGAGTTTCACCGACGCCGTCAAGGCGCGTGCGGTCGGCGTGGAGGTGACGAAGAGCCTCACGCCGGGGCAGGCCTTCATCAAGGTCGTGCACGAGGAACTGACGCGTCTCATGGGCGAGCCGAGCGGCGGCCTCAACCTGCGCGCCCAGCGTCCCGTCGTGGTGATGCTCGCCGGTCTGCAAGGCGCGGGCAAGACCACGAGCGCCGGCAAACTCGCTCGGTGGCTGAAGGAAAAACAGAACAAGAAAGTGTTGATGGTCAGCACCGACGTGTACCGTCCGGCGGCCATTTTGCAACTCGAGACCCTGGCCGCGCAGGTCGGCGCCGGCTTCGCGCCGGCCAACGCGAGCGAAGCACCCGTGGCGATCGCCAAGCGCGCGCTGACGCAGGCGACGCTGCAGGCCTACGACGTGCTGCTGCTCGACACCGCCGGACGATTGCATGTCGATGCGGAAATGATGGCGGAAGTGCGCGAACTCGAGGCGGCGATCCAACCGCATGAGCGCCTCTTCGTGGTTGACAGCATGGCGGGCCAGGATGCCGTCAACGCAGCCAAAGCCTTTAACGATGCCCTGAGCCTGACCGGCATCATCCTGACCAAAGCCGACGGCGATGCGCGTGGCGGCGCGGCGCTGTCGGTCCGCCAGGTGACAGGCAAGCCCATTTTGTTTGTCGGCACGGGCGAGAAGTCCGAGGCGTTGGAGCTCTTTCAGCCGGAACGCATCGCCTCGCGCATCCTCGGCATGGGCGATGTGCTGTCCTTGGTTGAGCAGGTGCAGAGCCAGGTTGATCAGGAAAAAGCCGAAAAGCTCGCCAAGAAAATCACCAAGGGCAAGTCGTTCGACCTGATGGACCTGCGCGATCAGCTCAGTCAGCTGCAGAACATGGGCGGCATGGCCGCCTTGCTCGACAAGCTGCCGGCGCAAATGCAGGCCAACGCCGCGGCCGCCGCCGGGGCGGTCAACCCCAAAACCCTCAAGCGGCAGCTGGGAATCATCGATTCGATGACGCCCAAGGAGCGCCGGCGACCGGAAATGATCGACAACTCGCGCAAGCGCCGCATTGCCAACGGGGCGGGCGTACCCCTGCCGGAGGTCAATCGGCTGCTGAAGCAGTTTGACCAAATGCAGAAAACCATGAAAAAAATGGTCAAAGGCGGGATGTTGAAGAACATGATGCGCGGGATGGCCGGCCGGATGCCCCCAGGCGGGTTCGGTCCCGGCGGTTTCGGCCGCTAACCCCCTGCGCCACCCAAGGATTGTTTGCTCTTAACCCCTGATTGTCATTACAATTAGCGGCTAGCTTCCTTAAGGTGAATTTACGATGGTGACGATCCGTTTGACTCGACGCGGCGGCAAGAAGACGCCCTTTTATCATGTCGTGGTGACCGACAGCCGTAAGCGTCAGGGCGGCACCAGCCTCGAGAGCGTGGGTCTGTTCAATCCGATCGCGCGCGGCGGCGAAGTCAAGTTGCGCATGGACGTTGCCCGTATCGAGCATTGGTTGAGCAAGGGCGCTCACATGTCCGACCGAGTCAAGTTTCTTCTCACCAGCTTCCGTAAGCAGGCCGCGTAAAGGCTAAGAGGGCACGATGAGCGACGAATCATCGGCGCTCATCCAACTAGGGTTTGTGGGCGCCCCGTTCGGCGTCCGAGGTTGGGTCAAGCTACGGTCACATACGGATCCTCCCGAACGCCTGCTGGAACACCGCAATCTGCAGATCGGACGAGAGGGTGCTTGGCACAGCTATCGCATTGAGCAAAGCGGCCGCAGCGGCGGTGCGTTGACGGTCAAATTGGCCGGCGTAGAGGATCGCGATCAAGCGATGGCCCTTCGGGGCGCAGAGATCCGGGTGCCTCGCGCGGAATTGCCGCAGCGGGACGATAAGGACTTCTACCGCGCTGACCTGATCGGCTGCGAGGTGGTGAATCTGGCCGGTGTCGGTTTAGGTGTGGTGCAGCATTTTGTAGAGACCCCGGCGCAGGCTCTGATGGTGGTGCGCGGGGAGCGTGAATACTGGGTGCCGGCGGTGCCGCAGCACCTTCGGCGGGTCGATTTGACCGCTCGCCGGGTGGTCGTCGATTGGGACGCGGCCGCGGATTGAGTATGCGAATTGCGGTGGTATCGCTGTTTCCGCAGATGATCCGCGAGGCGCTGAACAACGGCGTGGTAGGGCGGGCATTGGAAAGGGGTGTGTTTCAGGTCGAGTGCTTCGACCCGCGTGACTACACCAGCGACCCGCACCGCACCGTCGATGACCGCCCGTACGGTGGTGGACCGGGAATGGTGATGAAGGTAGAGCCTGTGCGAAGCGCCCTGCGCGACGCGTTGCGGGTTCTGCCCGCGGGCAGCCGGCGGGTGTATTTGGGCGCCGACGGACGCAGGTTTGACCAAAGCACGGCGCGCGAGGCCTGCGGTTGGCCGGGTCTGGTGTTGGTCGCCGGACGCTACGAAGGGATCGATGAGCGCTTCATCGAGCAGGAAGTCGATGAGCAGTGGTCCATCGGCGACTACGTGTTGTCGGGCGGTGAGCTGCCGGCGCTGGTGGTCATCGATGCGATCGCGCGATTGATGCCGGGCACGTTGGGCAGTTCGGAATCGGCGCTGCAGGAGTCCTTCAGCGACGGATTGGTGGATTGGCCGCATTACACGCGGCCGCAAGATTTGGAGGGGCACGAAGTGCCCGCGGTCTTGGCGTCGGGCGACCATGCGGCGATTCATCGCTGGCGGTTGCGGCAGGCGCTGGGACGCACCTGGTTACGCCGGCCGGAGCTGCTCGAGCGGCGCGGCATGAGCGATGAAGAGCGAGACTTGTTGGAAGAATTCAAGAATGAACGTGCGAGGCAATAGTTATGAATAAGATCATCCAAGAACTCAACGGCGAGCGGGCGACACGCAAGCTTCCGGACTTCAATCCCGGCGATACCATCGTCGTGCAAGTCAAAGTGGTGGAAGGTGATCGCGAGCGCGTTCAAGCCTACGAGGGTGTGGTCATCGCGAAGAAGAACCGCGGCCTCAATTCTTCCTTCACCGTGCGCAAGATTTCCCACGGCGAGGGTGTGGAACGCGTGTTCCAGACTTTCAGCCCCTCGATCAGCGAAGTCAGCGTGAAGCGCCGCGGCAACGTGCGCCGCGCCAAGCTGTACTACCTGCGCGAACTGTCGGGCAAGGCCGCCCGCATCGACGAGAAGGTCTGAGCATTGAATGAGCGCCGGAGCCGGTCTTAGAGGATTCTTCGGGCTGGTTTGGCGAATCCTGGAAGGGATCCGCAAGGTGCTGCACCTCGCGCTGATGCTCATTATTTTTGGGTTCGTTCTCGCGGCCCTGCATACTTCCATTCCGGCCGTGCCGCGCAGCGCGGCCCTGGTCATCGCGCCGCAGGGCGAGTTGGTCGATCAGCTGACGGGCGATTCCGTGCGACGCGCGCTGGACGAGGCGTCCGGCGGCCCGAATCCTGAGACTCTGCTTCGCGACGTGACGGAAGCCATTGCCACGGCAAAAGCTGATTCTCGGATCAAGCTCATCGTTCTCGATCTGGACGAACTCGACGCATCGGGCCTCTCGAAGTTGCAGGAGATCGGCGCGGCGCTGCGCGACTTTCGCGCCTCCGGTAAGCGCGTGATCGCGATGGGCGACTCGTACAGCCAGATTCAGTACTACCTGGCGGCGCAGGCCGGCGAGGTATACCTCGATCCGATGGGCGATGTGGAGGTCCACGGCTTCAGCTACTACCGCATGTACTACAAGGACGCGATCGACAAGCTCGAGATCGACTCGAACGTGTTTCGCGCCGGCACCTTCAAGAGCTATACCGATCAATTTTCGCGCAGCGACATGGCGCCGAGCGAGCGCGAAGAAACTTCGCTGTGGCTCGAGTCGCTGTGGAACGCATACAGCCAAGATGTTACGCGCGCCCGTTCGCTGCCGGCCGGCGCGCTAAAGGATTACATCGCCGCGCAACCCGCGTCCGTCCAGGCCGTCAATGGCGATCTGGCGAAAATGGCCTTGCAGCGTGGGCTGGTGACCGCGCTCAAAAGCCGCCGGCAGGTCGCCGACGATCTGAAGGGCCTGGTGGGCGAGGATGACGATAACCATTCCTTCAACGGGATTGGCATGAATCAGTACTTGGCGGCGGTTCGCTCCAAGCGCGTTCTTAAGGGAAAATCAGATTCCAAGATCGGGATTGTGGTGGCGTCCGGCGAAATCTTCGACGGGCATCAGTTGCCCGGCAAGATCGGCGGCGAGAGCACATCGGATCTGCTGCGCGAGGCGCGCTACGACAACGCGGTGAAAGCCGTGGTGCTGCGCGTCGATAGTCCCGGCGGCAGCGAATTCGCGTCCGAGCAAATCCTGCGCGAGGTCCAGGCGCTGCGCAAGGCGGGCAAACCCGTGGTCGTGTCCATGAGCAGCTATGCGGCATCGGGCGGCTATTACATCGCCGCTGCCGCGAACCAAATATTTGCGAGTCCCACGACCATCACCGGATCGATCGGCGTGTTTTCCTACATCCCGACGTTTCAGCGCAGCTTGGAGAAACTCGGAGTCAAGGTCGATGGCATCGGCACCACGCCGTTGGCCGGCGACATGCGCTTCGACCGCGCCTTAGGTCCCGTCACCAAGCAGGTGCTGCAAGCGTCGGTTGATCATGCCTATCAGCAATTCCTGCGGCGCGTCGCGGATGGCCGGAAAAAACCGGTTGAAGAGATCGACAAGATTGCGCAGGGCAGGGTGTGGGCCGGCGTGGATGCGGAGCGCATCGGCCTGGTGGATCATCTCGGCGGACTAAAGGACGCAACCGACGCCGCGGCGAAATTGGCAGAGATGGGCGCCGACTACGATGTGGATTATATCGAGCCCGAATTGAGCTTGAAGGAACAGCTGCTCATGCAGATTCGCTCGCAGGCCGTTCGCGTGGGCCAATTGGCAGGACTCGTGCCACAAAGCAACGACCTCGAGCGCATGCTCGATCCGTTGCTCGAACAGGCTCGCGTGATCGCCCGGCTCAAAGATCCGCGGGGGCTGTACTCCTACTGCTGGTGTCGCGAACCGAGCGAACGTTGAGCCCGAGGTCTACAGGCTAGACCAGTCGAGCGTCACCTTTCCGGACTTCCCGGAATTCATGATTTGAAATCCTTCCAGATAGTCGTTGATTCCCAATCGGTGGGTGATCACCGGCCGAACGTCCAGTCCGCTTTGCAGCATGCTCGACATTTTGTACCAGGTCTCGAACATCTCCCGGCCGTAGATGCCCTTGATCGTCAGGCCTTTGAAAATCACTTGGTTCCAATCGATCGCGGTCTCCCCGGGCGGAATGCCGAGCATGGAGACGCTGCCGCCATTGTTCATGGTTCGCAGGAGCTCGCGCAGGGCCGCGGGATTGCCGGACATCTCGAAGCCGACGTCGAAACCCTCTTCCATCCCTAAGTCGCGCATGGCGTCATCGAGTGACTCGCGCGAGATATTCAGCGCCCGCGAGGCGCCCATCTTCTTGGCCAGGTCCAAGCGATAGTCATTCACGTCGGTAATGACCACATGTCGCGCGCCGGCATGCCGCGCAATGGCCACGGCCATGACGCCGATGGGGCCGGCGCCGGTGATGAGCACATCCTCGCCGACCACATTGAAGGCGAGCGCCGTGTGAGTGGCATTGCCGAGCGGGTCGAGTATCGAGGCGATCTCATCGTCGATGGCGGTTGGCAGCTTGAAGACGTTGGAGGCCGGAATCGTCAGATACTCCGCAAACGCGCCCGGGCGATTCACACCCACGCCGGAGGTATTGCGGCACAGGTGGCGCCGTCCGGCGCGGCAATTGCGGCAATGGCCGCAGGTGATGTGGCCTTCTCCGGAGACGCGGTCGCCGGTATTGAAGCCGCGCACCTCGCTGCCGATCTCGACTATTTCTCCCGAGTATTCATGTCCGACCGCCATCGGCACGGGCACGGTTTTTTGCGCCCACGCATCCCAATTGTAAATGTGCATATCGGTGCCGCAGATTGCGGAACGCTTGACCTTGATGAGCACATCGTTGTGACCGACCGAGGGTTCCGGAACATCCTGCATCCAGATACCGGGTTCCGCGCGGGCCTTGACGAGTGCTTTCATGGTTTATCTCTAGTGTATGACGCCGAGGTCGCGTGCCGAACGACCAAACGCGGCAACCACCTGATCGAGTTGCTGAATAGTGTGTGCAGCATTCATTTGGGTGCGAATTCGCGCTTTTCCATGGGGCACGACCGGAAATGCGAACGCGACGACGTAAATACCTTCCTGCTGCATGCGCTCGGCGAGACGCACGGCGAGGGGAGCATCCCCCAGCATGACGGGGATAATCGGGTGCTCGCCCGGAACCAAGTTGAAACCCAAGGCCTGCATCGATGCACGGAAGTGGCGGGCATTGGCATGCAGCCGATCGCGCAATTCCGGGGAACTCTCCAACAGATCCAAGACTTGAATGGTGGCGGCGGCCACCACCGGCGGGATGCTGTTGGAAAACAAATACGGCCGCGAGCGCTGCCGCAGCCACCCCACGATTTCCTTGCGAGCCGAGACGAAGCCGCCGCTGGCGCCGCCCAGGGCTTTGCCCAGTGTGCTGGTGATGATGTCGATGCGGCCCATGACGCCGCGGTATTCGTGCGAGCCGCGGCCGCGCGCGCCGACGAAGCCGGTTGCATGCGAATCATCGACCATGACCAGCGCGCCGTAGCGCTCGGCCAGGTCGCAAATCTCATTCAGCCGCGCGATGGATCCGTCCATGGAAAACACCCCGTCGGTGGCGATCAGACGCACGCGCGAGTCCTGCGAGTCCTTCAGGGCTTGCTCCAATTCATTCATGTCATTGTTGGCGTAGCGCAGGCGGCGCGCCTTGCACAGCCGAATGCCGTCGATGATGCTGGCATGGTTGAGCGCATCGCTGATCACAGCATCCTTCTCATCCAGCAGCGTTTCGAACAATCCGCCATTCGCATCGAAGCAGGAGGAATAAAGAATCGTGTCGTCCATCGACAGGTAGGCGCTCAAGCGCTGCTCCAACTCCCGGTGCACGCTTTGCGTGCCGCAGATAAAGCGCACCGAGGCCATGCCATAGCCGTAGCGGGTCAAGCCCTCGTGTGCCGCTTTGAGCACGGCAGGATGATTGGCGAGCCCCAGATAATTGTTGGCGCAGAGATTGATCATCTCCTGGCCGTCTGTCAGCTTGATGACCGGGCCCTGGGCCGTGCCGATGACCCGCTCGCGCTTCAGCAGTCCCGCCGCGCCGAGCGCCTCGGTATCGCGCTCCAGACGCTCACGAAATTCAGTACCGTACATGGCGCTATTATAGCGATTTCGCCGTACCGCTCTAAAGGTTATCGAAAGATCGACTACTTATGACAACCGTGGAAAAAACTGATAGTCATCGCCTCGACAAATGGCTCTGGCACACGCGTTTTTTCAAGACGCGCAGCCTTGCAACGGCCGCCATCAACGGCGGCAAGGTTCATCTCAATGCGGAGCGCGTCAAGCCTGCGCATCCGGTGCGCGTCGGCGATCGTTTGAGTTTGTCGCTGCAGGGGATCGTGGGGGAATTTGAAGTCCTCGGCCTCCCCGTGCGGCGCGGGCCTGCGGCCGAGGCTCTGACCCATTATGCGGAAACCCCCGCGAGCGCCGCGCGTCGAGTCGTACTCAAAGAGCAGCAGCGTCTCGCCAATCTATCGCGCCCGCACTCCGACACGCGGCCGGACAAACGCGAACGACGGCGGCTGATGCGGCTTCACAGGGGTCAGGGAGGGTGAGAAGACTCAAGGTCCCAAGGCAGAAGGACCTTGAGTCTTCTCACGCTCCCTGACGAATGTTCGGGCCGGTCCATATCACAGTCGTTCTCCGGCACCGTGACTTTGAGCGTCCAGCTTTAATGGCCGAGGGGATAGAGAAGCGTCGGGGCCCTGCTCTTGCGGGCCTCGACGCTTTTCTATCCCCCAGCCATTCGGGCCGCTCAAAGTCACAGTGCCGAGTTAATGCCGCTCATCCAGTCGTGTCCAACCAACCACCGCGAAAGCCGGCCCGTTCGAGTCCGCGTCTTAAGTACGGGCTGCGGCGCATGATGCGCCAAATGAGACCGCTGCGAAAATTTTCAATCATCGTGACGGTAAGCCCCTCATCGATGCCGAGGTAGTTGTTGTCGACCCAGCCCACCTCCGGTACGACTCGGCCATAGGTGAGCTTCACATCGGTGTAATTGAAGCTGGGATTGAAGGCATCGACAAAGCCAAAGGTCGAGTAGATGTAATTGCCGTACTGTTCCTTCATCAGTCTTAAAGTAGGGATGGCGATCTCCGGCGTAAACGGCAGCGCGCCGGCCACCGCGTAGGGCGCCAGCGTCCCGTCATCGAAGTTCTGCGGGCCGCCCGAACCGCGAGCCGCATAGGCATGGAACGCGCGAGTTTCGCCGTTGTAATCGAGCTTCGCCTCGACCGGTCCGTCGCTCGCGGTAATGCCCCAGAGGCGCGATGAGTAGCCCACCCACTTCATGGGATTGGCGATCACATAACTGCGCTGCGCAAAGATGGCGCGCCGGGTATTGTCGAAATAATCGATCCCCTTGGCTCGCATGTACGCATCGCGGATGTCGCGGAAATCAATCCAAACGTGCGCGTACTCGTGTCCGAATAGCGGCGGAAATGCCAGATACCACTGGCCCTCGTTGACCCAATGGAAATCAAAGGTCGAGGTGTAGGATTGCCACGATGATGCCGGCATCGGCGCGGAGGGCGAACCCAACCCTAAGATGTACATGATTGAGGATTCGTTGTAGCCGCGCCAACTTCTTTGATGAAACCCCATTTCCGGCGACCAGCCGAGTGCCACCACGCCGTCATCGCGCGATGCCCATGCCCAGTCGATACGCCGATATAACCAATCGGCGATCTTGCGCAGCTCTTTTTCCTCCGGGTCCGAGCCATCGAAATAGCTTTGGCAGAACAGTGCGCCGGCGATGAACAGCGAGGTGTCGATCATCGACAGCTCGGAATGTTCGTTGAAGCGAACGCCGCTCTCCATGTCGAGAAAATGGTAATAAAAGCCCTTGTATCCCGCGAATCCCTTGGCGCCCGGCCCTT